>CACZRA010000402.1 GCA_902783395.1 uncultured Lachnospiraceae bacterium | reverse complement strand
GTACGACCATGCACGATAAAGGCGTGGCCCATATCGGTATGGGTTCCGGCAAGGGTGAGAGCAGGGCTATGGATGCTGTCAAGAAGGCAGTTGAAAATCCTCTGCTTGATACAAAGCTTGACGGGGCAAAGAACCTTATTTACAACATAACGGGAACGGTCACGAATGAAGATGTGTACTCGATCTCCGATTTCCTTAACAATCTTATCGATGACGAGGCGGAGGTTATCTTCGGTACCGATAATTCGGGAGATCCCGGGGATGATACGATATCTGTCACGGTTATAGCTACCGGGCTTCTGGATGTATCGCAGCAGCAGCCCGTACAGGAAAAGCCCAAGGCTCCCAATCTCTTTGCGGGAGGAATGGGAGGCGGTCTTAATTTCGGCGGCACGGGACTTTCGGGGACCGGAGGTATGGCAACCCTTAACGGAATGAGACCTGTAGCTCCTCAGACGGATAATGTTCAGGTGTTAGGCACCGGGGCAAGCGCAAGCCTCGGCAGTCAGGGATATGGAATGGGAACTGTTCAGTCTCCCAGAACGGCATCGCCGCAGGGGCTCGGTACGGAACCGCCTTCACTCGGCAGGGTAGAGCCCAAGAGCATAAATATACCTGATTTCCTGAAACGTCATTAATAAAACACAAGAGGAGAGATTATGAGGTGTCCTTTTTGCGGCCACGAGAATATAAGGGTTATTGATTCCAGACCGGCCGAGGAAAACAATTCCATCAGGCGGAGAAGAGTATGTGATGAGTGCGGTAAGAGGTTTACGACCTATGAGAAGGTGGAAACGATCCCTCTTATCGTTATAAAAAAAGACAACAACAGGGAAACCTATGATCGTGAGAAGATGGAACGCGGTATCTTAAGGGCCTGTCATAAACGCCCTGTATCAGCGGAAAAGATCAATCTCATGATAGATGAGGTGGAAAAAGAGATATATGAGCTTGAAGAGCGTGAGATCGGAAGCTCGGTTATAGGAGAGCTGATAATGAATAAGCTGAAGGATCTGGATGCTGTCGCCTATGTGCGTTTTGCTTCGGTCTACAGGGAATTCAAAGATGTAAATACCTTTGTCGATGAGCTGAAAAAGGTACTCAATAATTCATGATACATGATACACGCCCTGCCAAAGGCAGGGCTTTTTAAGTTTGAGACGGTTATGCGTATTTTTCCTTATGCTTTGAGCGACAGTACCTACAACATAGATTATAAATATCTGTGGGATAAGGGATATCGTGGTATAATATTTGATATTGACAATACGGTGGTCGAGCACAATGAGCCTGCGACCGGCAGAGCTGTGTCCCTTTTCAAGGAACTGGCTGATATTGGCTTTAAGACGGCAGTCGTTTCAAATAATAAGGAACCCAGAGTCAGGCTCTTTGCCGAAGCAGTCGGCTGCAGGTACGTATTTAAGGCCGGTAAGCCGAAGGCATCGGGCTATGAGAAAGCCATGAAGAAAATGAGGACCGGAAGAGATAATACCATAGCGGTGGGGGATCAGCTTTTTACCGATATATGGGGAGCGAATAATGCCGGGATAAAGAGCATCATGGTGAAAAGGATCGCCCGGCATGAGGAGATACAGATACATTTCAAGAGGATACCTGAGACGGTGATAGTTGCGTTTTACAGACTGTTTCATTCGAGGACAGACATAAAGGAGCTTTTATGAATCACATTGACGGAAACACAAAGATACTCGGACTGATAGGAGATCCGGTAGAGCATACAAAGAGCCCGGCCATACACAATCTCCTTGCGGAAAAGATGGGGGACAACGTCGTATATGTTCCCTTTCACGTAAAAGCCAAGAGGCTGGAGGATGCTATAGAAGGAGCTTATGCCCTCGGTATCGAGGGACTCAATGTCACCGTGCCTCATAAGGTCGAAGTCATGCAGTATGTTACGGAGCTTGATGATGCGGCGCTTGACATCGGTGCGGTAAATACTCTTTCCCGCACAAGGGGAGGCTACAGAGGGTATAATACAGACTTTTCCGGTTTCATGAGAGAGCTGGATAATGCAGATATACAGGTGAACGGAAAGAATGTCATAATGCTCGGAGCGGGCGGTGCCTCCAAAGCTGTCATGTATGCGTTGAAGAGACTTGGGGCAAAGCAAATCCATGTCCTGAACCGGAGTGTGGAAAAGGCGGAAAGTATCTTCGGCAGCACGGAAAATGTGACCATAGGCGGCTTTCCGGACTGGAAAAAGATACCCGATGGTAAATATATCTGCATACAGTGCACCTCGGTAGGTCTGTCGCCCGATGACGAGGCCTGCGTGATAGAGGATGAAGAGTTTTATGATCTCATTGAATCCGCAGTGGATCTTATATATAAGCCCAGGGAAACGGTATTCATGAAAAAGGTAAGGGCTCATGGAGGCAAGGCTTACAACGGCCTGAGGATGCTTGTCTATCAGGCGGTATCTTCCTACGAATTTTTCATGAAGCAGGAGGTTCCGGAGGAGATCATCGAGGAACTCTATAATGAACTTGATTCTTGAGGGGTTTATGGGCTCCGGAAAGACGGCGGTAGGAAGGAGTCTGGCCCGGAGACTTGATATCCCCTTTATAGACACGGATGCTGAGATAGAAAAAAGACAGGGCTGCAGTATTGCTGACATTTTTTCTTCATCCGGTGAAGAGGCTTTCAGGCAGATGGAGACCTCAATGCTGCAGGGATTGTATATTTCCGGTATCAATGCAGTCATATCCCTTGGCGGCGGCACACCCGTGCGTCCGGCCAATTTCCGCGTGATAAAAAAGCTTGGCAGAGTGGTATATCTTAAGGCTCCGGCCGACGCTCTCATAACCCGTCTTGAAAACGGGACCGAAGAGCGGCCCATGCTTCAGGGCTTCGATCTGAGACAGAGGGTCATATCTCTTCTTGAAGAACGGGAGGAATGCTACATGGAGCTTGCCGATATCGTCATCGATGTATCGGAATCCGGCATATCTCATATCTGCGATGAAATAATCAAGGAGGCGGGAAAATGAAGATACTTGTTATGAACGGACCGAACCTGAATTTTCTCGGAATAAGGGACAGGACTGTATACGGTTCGGAGGATTATGATCATCTGGTAAAGCTTATAGAGGATAAAGCATCGGAGCTGGGAGCCGAGGTCGAATGCTGGCAGAGCAACCATGAGGGGGATCTGATCGACCGTATCCAGCTTGCTTACTCGGATGGTACTGACGGGATAATAATAAATCCCGGCGCGCTGACGCATTATTCCTATGCGCTTTATGATGCGCTCGGTTCTTATGATACGATCCCCATGGTCGAGGTTCATATCTCAGACATCAATTCAAGGGACGAGTTCAGAAAAAAGTCCGTTACGGCTCCTGCCTGTGACAAACAGATAGTGGGACACGGACTTAACGGGTATCTTGAAGCGATGGAGTATATAGCCGGAATAAATATGAGTTGAATTTGAAGAGAGGCTGGTTTATAATAATTGTCGCATTTATGTCTAAGGAGGAAAATTTCGGATGATATCGGCTGGTGAATTTAAGAATGGTGTTACCCTGGAAATAGATGGTACAGTCTATCAGATAGTGGAGTTTCAGCATGTTAAGCCCGGAAAGGGCGCGGCTTTTGTACGTACCAAGCTTAAGGACGTGATAAACTCGGGTGTGGTTGAAAAGACATTCCGCCCTACTGAGAAGTTTGAGACAGCGCATATCGACAGGAAGGATATGCAGTATCT
>CACZRA010000401.1 GCA_902783395.1 uncultured Lachnospiraceae bacterium | reverse complement strand
GGCTTTATCAGCCTATCATCCAGTCGTACATTTCCATATACTTTGAAGCGGAGACATCCCAGGAGAAATCAGCTTCCATATCGCGGTCTATTATCTTGTTCCACTCGCGTTTCCTGTCATAATATATGCGCTCCGCATATCTTATCGCCCCGAGCATCTCATGGGCGTTGTAATTCGTAAACGAGAATCCTGTCCCCGTGCTCTCGTACTCATTGTACGGCTGTACCGTATCCTTAAGTCCGCCTGTCTCACGCACGATGGGCACGGTTCCGTAACGCAGGGCCATGAGCTGGGACAGTCCGCACGGCTCAAAGAGGCTCGGCATGAGGAAAGCATCCGATGCTGCATATATCTTGTGTGAGAGCTCTTCGGAATAATAGATGTTCGCAGAGACCTTGTTGCCGTACTTCCAGTCGAAGTAACGGAACATATTCTCATACTTGTCTTCCCCGGTGCCTAAGACCACTATCTGTACATTGTCCTGACACAGCTCCTCCATGACATAAGCTATCAGATCAAAGCCCTTCTGGTCGGTGAGACGGCTTACTATGCCTATCATCATCGTCTTCTCGTTCTGCTCCAGATCAAGCTCCTGCTGGAGCGCGAGCTTATTCTTCACCTTCTCCTTGCGGAAGTTCTTTTTATCATAGGTCTTTGCGATGAATTTATCCTTCTCCGGATTGAAAAGGCTGTAATCTATGCCGTTCAGTATACCGCGCAGATCGTTTGCCCTCGATCTTAACAGTCCGTCAAGCTTTTCACCGTAAAACTCGGTCTTTATCTCCTCCGCATAGGTCTCGGAAACGGTCGTTATCACGTCCGCGAACACAAGACCTCCCTTGAGCATATTGGCATCCTTGTATGCCTCCAGCTTATCGGGTGCAAAATAATAATCGGGAAGGCCGGACAGTCCCTTTATGGTCTTGACATCATAGTTTCCCTGGAATTTAAGATTGTGTATGGTCATGACGGACTTCATATTCCTGAAGAAATCACCGCCCCTGAAGCTGTCCTTAAGGTATACGGGTATGAGTCCCGTCTGCCAGTCATGGCAATGGACAATATCAGGCTTGAAGCCTATGAGCGGAAGCGCTGAAAGCGAGGCCTTGTCAAAGAATATGAACTTTTCCAGATCATAGATTATATCTCCGTAAGGCCTGTCCCCGTTGAAGTAAAACTCATTGTCTATGAAATAATATTTGATCCCCTCATACTCTGCCTCAAGTACTCCGACATACTCGCTCCTGCCGTTATAATCCATATAAAAGTGAGTGAAGTATCTCATCATGTCCTTCTTGTCCTGATACATACACATATATCTGGGCATCATGACACGGACGTCAAAATATCTCTTATCGATACACTGCGGAAGGGAACCGACCACATCGGCAAGCCCGCCTGTCTTTATAAAGGGCACTCCCTCTGATGCAATAAACAGTATGTTTTTCATGAACCCGCCTCCTTTGTGGGGCGCCTACGCGCCGGATCGCATCTCTGCTTTTTACATTTTACTATAATCCCGAGAAAATACGCAAGAAATTCGTATATCAGAGTTTCCCCTTAAACTTCTCCGCAAAAGCGAGCATTTCCCTGGCGTTCTCACGTACCGCACCGGTTACCTCAGACCCCGATAAGAGCCTTGAGAGCTCCTCTACAGGCTCGTCTCCCTTAAGCTCACGTACCGATGTCTCGGTGGATGAGTCATCCGAGGTCTTTTCTATCACAAAATGGTGATCCGCCATCGCCGCTATCTGCGGCAGATGCGTGATGGCTATGACCTGGCGGCGTCTTGACAGGACAGCGAGCTTTTCCGCTACCTTTTCTGCGGTGCGCCCCGATATGCCCGTATCGATCTCGTCGAATATAAGCGTAGGTATGTCATCGGTATCGGCAAGCACAGTCTTGAGAGCGAGCATGATACGCGAAAGCTCTCCGCCGGAAGCCACATCCTCAAGCGGCATCAGCTTTTCTCCCTTATTCAGGGATATCAGAAACGCCACTCTGTCACAGCCGTCAGACGTCAGAGTCTCCTCATCGGGTGTAACCTCTATCTGAAATTCAACGTTTTCAAAATTCAGATCGCCGAGTGCCTCACGCATTTCCCCCTGGAGCCTTGCCGCAGCCTCAGACCTTATTCCCGAAAGCTTCCTGCTTTCCTTTATGAGCGCTTTTTTCTCTTTATCAAGCCTTTCGTTAAGCTCCGCCATGAAGCTGTCATGGTCCGAGAGCTTTTTTAGCTCCGCCTGCTTTTCCTCAAGGGAAGCATAGATCTCAGGAATGGTCCTGCCGTATTTGGATTTAAGATGATTGATAAGGTCGAGCCTTTGTTCACATTCCGCAAATTCTTCTTCGGAAAAATCCATGCTCCTTAGTATATCGCCTATTTCTATCGAAAGATCCCCCGTAAGAGCCTCTATCTCCGATAAACGTCCTATGACGGCATCTGTTTTTTTGTCAATGCCCTGCAGTCCCGCCAGACTTTCCGATGCCTTCCCGATGTAATCGGAAGCATTTCCGCCTGTATTTTCCGAAAGCGCACCAAGGGCTTCGGAAAGGCTCTCCGCTATCTTCTTTGAATTCTTCATAAGGGCATATCTTTGTTCGACCTCTTCGTCCTCGCCCTCCGTAAGCTCCGCCTGTTCTATTTCAGACACCTCAAAGGTTATGAGATCCTGCCTTCTTTTCCTTTCACCGGGATCCGATATATCCCGGTCTATCTCCTCCCTTATCTCCCTGTAGCTCCGGTAAAGCTCTGCCACGCTTTTCAGGGACTCCTCCGCGTCCGGCCCCGCGTATCTGTCAAGTATGCCTGTTAGATTCCTTCGCTGCAGGAGACCCATCTGATCCCTCTGTCCATGGATATCGATAAGAGCCGAGGCCGCCCTTTTCAGCAGGGATGCGTTCACCGTACTGCCGTTTATCCTTGCGGTACTCCTTCCCTCCCTTATCTTCCTTGTCATAATGATAAGGCCGTCATCATCAACCTCGATGCCCTGCGCCCTCATCTCTTCCTTTTCACGCTCCGAGGCCGCCTCAAATACCAGCTCTACCATTGCCTCGTCTTCTCCGTGCCTTACGATCTGTGAGGATGCCTTTCCTCCAAGCGCGAGCTCCACGGAGCCTATGACAAGAGATTTGCCTGCTCCCGTCTCTCCCGTGATAATATTGAGTCCCGTACCGAATTCGGTCTCTGCGCTTCTGATCAGCGCGAGATCCTTTACCTTTTCACTGATAAGCATAGCTGATCACCTTCATTTCGAAATATACTGAATTTATACGATGTCTTTGAACTTGTTGTGCAGAACATTCAGAAAGCTGTCATCGTGCAGCCTTACTATCTTTGTGACCTTATCCGACTTTGTGATCCTCACCCCGCCGTCCTCGGGAAGACCGGCCGTCTCCCGCCCGTCAAAGGCAACGCTGTTATCCTTTTCCCCCGCGGAAATATAGATCTCATCATCAGCAGACAAGACCACTGAGCGGCTGTTCAGAGTATGGGGGCATATCGGAGTTATAATGAATAATTTCGAGCCGGGCTCCACGATGGGTCCCCCGGCAGACAGCGAATATGCTGTAGATCCTGTCGGTGTGCAGACAATGATACCATCAGCCCGGTAGCTTTTCAAGAACTTTTTATTCACATACACATTATACTCCACGACACGCATATTTCCCTGTCTGTGTACGACAATGTCATTCAGTGAGCTGTCTGTGTAGAGTATCCTGTCATTTGAAATAATATCGCCAGTTATCATCATCCTCTCATCAACGAGATACCTGTCCGAAATAAGAGCGCTGAGTGAAGGGACCGCTTCATTCCTGTCCACGTCGGTGAGATAACCAAGACGGCCGGTATTTATCCCGAGAATGGGGATATCAAGCTCCGCCACATCACTTGCGGCCTGGATCAGCGTACCGTCTCCTCCGAGCACAAGGATGCAGTCAGTGGACGCTGGTATGGAGCTGCTGTCCGTATATCTGTCATAACCGTCGCTTTCCGCAGTCACATGGGTGCTGTATGTACAGCCCTGTTCCCTGAGATATGCCTCTATTTCATGTGCCGCTTCAAGCCCCTTATCCCTTGTAGGATTGACTATCAAAAAGAAATTCTTCAATAAATATCACCCGTCCTGATTATAAGATGCCGTATTTCAGGGCTATAATAACTTATGAGCCTCTCTCACGATAACTCCCGTTTCTTTATTCGGATCCGGTAAGCCCTGCTCATCAGGCTTTCCCTTTTTTAAATACATGAGATATTCTATATTTCCCTCGGGTCCCCTTACAGGGGAAAAATCAAGCCCAAGAAGCCGGAACCCGTTATCTTCCGCATATCCGATACAGGAACGTATCACATCCTCATGAACCTTTGGATCACGTACAACGCCTTTCTTCCCTACAAGCTCTCTTCCCGCTTCAAACTGCGGCTTTATAAGGCAAACCATCCTTCCCTCATCCGAAAGGATCGCGAAGGCTGCGGGCAGGATCTTTGACAGCGAGATAAAGGATACATCGGCTGACGCGAAATCAGGTCTGTCAGCCACATCCTCAGGCGTAAGGTATCGGAAATTCGTTTTTTCCATGCAGACAACACGCTCATCATTCCTTAGACGCCATGCGAGCTGTCCGTACCCCACATCTATTGAATAGACCTTTGCCGCCCCGTTCTGCAGCATGCAGTCCGTAAACCCTCCCGTGGATGCGCCGATATCCATGCATATAAGGCCTGTAAGGTCGAGCGAGAAGCTCTCCATGGCCTTCTCAAGCTTCAATCCGCCGCGGCTTACATATTTCAGCTTTTCTCCCCGGTACTCGATCCCGGCACTTTCCGGAAAGCTGCTTCCCGCCTTATCCTCACGTACTCCGTCCACAAAGACGTTTCCCTCCATTATCATGCTTCTTGCTCTTTCCCTTGACCGGGCTATCCCCCGTTCAACGAGCAGTACGTCGAGGCGTTTTTTTTCAGTCATTTCCGTTATCCGCACCAGGCTCAGGAATACGCTCCTTCGCCTTTTCATCGGACAATTCCTGCAGCTTCCCTATTATCCTTCCTGACACACTCCCGGCATCCATACCGATCTTTTCACGAAGAATGCTTATGGAACCGTGCGGTATGAATTCATCGGGGACTGCGATGTTCAACACCCCGGTCTTAAGCTCATTGCTTTCAATAAATGCCGTTACGTGCTCTCCGTAGCCCCCGGAAAGAACATTGTCCTCCATCGTGACTACCAGGTCATGGCTTTCCGACATACGTATGAGCGTATCACCGTCCAGAGGCTTTACAAACCGGGCATTAATAAGAGAGCAGGCATATCCCTTTTCCTTCAGGATATTCCTTACCTGCTCCGCGATCTCGACCATGGCGCCCACCGCGAAGATAGCTATACCGCTCTCTTCGTAAATGATCTCGCTCCTTGCGAACTCTATTTCGTCACGATGCTCCTCCAGTCCGCAGTAGGCGGTTGCTCTCGGATATCTGACGGCAACCGGTGAATCCATCGTTACTGCAAACTTCATCATATCGGAAAGCTCCCATTTATTCTTCGGCGCCATTATCGTCATGTTGGGCATGGTCGAAAGAAATGAAAGGTCGAATATCCCCTGATGGGTCTCACCGTCAGCACCTACTATCCCGGCCCTGTCTATAGCAAATATCACGGGGAGGTTCCCTATGCAGACATCATGCAGGATCTCATCGTAAGCACGCTGCAGGAAGGAAGAATAGATGGCAACGACCGGCTTCATCCCCCCGGCGGCAAGACCTGCGGCAAATGTCACGGCATGCCCCTCCGCAATACCGACATCAGCAAACCTGTCGGGATATATATTCCTGTATCTCTTCAGTCCGGTGCCGTCCGGCATGGCTGCCGTTATGGCCACGACATCATCATTTCTGGCGGCAAGCTTGATCATTACCGTCGAGAAGATGTCGGTGTAGCTTGCTTTGCCTGAGGGCTCCTTCGGAAGCCCCGTCTCTATCTCAAAGGGTCCCGTTCCGTGAAATCTCGCGGGATGACGCTCGGCAGGAGCATAGCCCTTGCCCTTCTTTGTACATACATGGACAATGACTGTATGCTTTATGTTTTTTGCTTCCTTGATGGTCTTTTCCAGCATACCTATATCATGTCCGTCAACAGGTCCGAGGTAGGTGATCCCCATATCCTCAAAAAGCATCCCGGGCACGACAAGCTGCTTCATCGAGCTTTTGAGCTTTTTCAGGCTGTCCAGGACCTTATCGCCCTTGGGCATGCTCTTCAGGAGGAATTCCTCCATGTTTATCTTGAAATTCTGGTAACCCTCAGCAGTCCTTATCCCCTGCAGATACTTTGACATTCCGCCGACATTTTCCGATATCGACATCGCCTTATCGTTGAGCACGATGATGTAATTTGTCTTGAGCTTTGCGGCATTATTAAGGCCCTCATACGCAAGGCCGCCGGTCAGGGCGCCGTCACCTATAACCGATACTACGGTAAATTTCTCGTGCTTCAGGTCTCTCGCCTTGACAAGCCCGAGCCCGACCGATATTGATGTGCTCGAGTGTCCCGTATCAAACACATCACATTCACTCTCTCCGCGCTTCGGAAAACCGCTCATCCCTCCGAACTGGCGCAGCGTGTCAAATCCGTCTCTCCTGCCCGTAAGGAGCTTATGAATATATGCCTGATGTCCGACATCAAAGACTATCTTATCCGCAGGGAGATTGAGCTGTCTGTGAAGCGCGATCGTAAGCTCGACCACTCCCAGATTGCTTCCGAGATGACCTCCGGTCCTGCTCACCTTTTCAATAAGGAATTCCCTTATCTCTCCGGCC
>CACZRA010000400.1 GCA_902783395.1 uncultured Lachnospiraceae bacterium | reverse complement strand
CCGTAACATGGACCCTTGCTTCTTTTCCATTGCAGTCAAGCCACATAAGAGCCGCAAACCCATCCGTCATAAGCTTCAGCATGCCAAGAGTCTCCTCCGCAAGAAGTCTCAGATGCATGGCATCCTTATCTCCAAGCCCTAATGACTTTATGCCTCTGTCCACCTTGTGAAGTGCTTCGCTTAATACTATGTCCTTGCTGCTCACCAGCATCTTTTCCGTTTCCAAATCAAGATCCCTCCTCTTTTGACGTATCCTTCTAAATAAGGGGATACGGTGTCTCCACTGTATCCCCTTTATCACTGCAGGAGAAGGGACTTGAACCCTCACGGCCTTGCGGTCACAGGCACCTGAAGCCTGCGCGTCTGCCAATTCCGCCACTCCTGCTTTTGCTGTATCAGGCAGATCCGATACAGCGCTTTGAAATTATACAATCACAGCTTTGATTTTGCAAGTTCCGCGATATCCTTAAATCCCTCCGCATCGTTTACCGCTATCTCGGCAAGCATCTTGCGGTTGATATCGGCTCCGGCAAGCTTTAATCCATGCATAAGCCTGCTGTACGTAATACCGTTAAGCCTTGCAGCCGCGTTAATACGCGCGATCCACAGCTTACGGAAGTCTCTCTTCTTCTGCTTCCTTCCTGCAAAAGCAGATGCAAGTGCACGCATAACCGACTGCTTTGCAACCCTGTACTGCTTTGATCTTGCTCCTCTGTATCCTTTAGCAAGCTTTAAAACTCTGTTATGCTTTTTCTTAGCGTTTAATCCGCCTTTAATCCTGGCCATCTCTATTCCCCTCCTCTATCAAATATAAGGCATTATCTTCTTCATGTTCTTCACGTTTGACTCATCAACTAAAGCCGATTTCCTTAAATTCCTGATAGTCTTGGGTGACTTCTTTGTGAGAATATGGCGCTTGTATGCCTTGTTTCTCTTCAGCTTGCCGCTTCCGGTGAGTTTGAAGCGCTTTGCTGCCGATCTGTTTGTCTTCATCTTTGGCATGGTTCTTTTCCTCCTTAATCTACTTTTTCTCTGCCAGCGTGATCGTCATGGTACGGCCCTCAACCTTTGCGGGCTTATCCACTACCGCCACATCGCTTAGTGCTTCGGCAAAATCATCCAGTATATATTTGCTGTCCTGCATATGAGCCATCTCCCTGCCACGGAATCTCAGCGTTACTTTTACGCGATTCCCTTTGGAGAGGAACTTGCGGGCTGCACTCATCTTTGTATTGAGATCATTTGTGTCGATATTGGGTGACATCCTGATCTCCTTTATCTCAACGATCTTCTGTTTTTTCCTCGCGTCCTTTTCCTTACGTATCTGCTCGTACTTGAACTTGCCGTAATCAACGATCTTGCATACAGGGGGATTGGCATTCGGGGCAATCTTCACAAGATCAAGCTCCGCCTCCTCAGCCGCCTTCATCGCATCCGCTATTGACATTACTCCCAGCTGCTCTCCGTCAGCTCCTATGACACGGACCTCCCTGTCACGTATCTGATCATTGATAAAATAATCGTTGCTAATCGCCTTTACCTCCTGAATAAAAAAGACCGCGCAAAGCGCAGTCCTCCACAAAGTCCATTCATTCCGATGAACGCCTGAAAGCATAAGATAACGCCGCCTCAGGGTGAGAGCCTTGCTCTGCTTAAATAACTAATACAAAATACTATAGCTTTGTCCCTTTGTCAATGGTTTCAGGAATAATTTCCTCCGGCTCTCTTCATAAGCCCGAGGAAATCCCTTGCAGGAAGTGTCCTGGAATAGAAATATCCCTGGAGATAATCACATCCCATGACGGACAGGCGCCTCGCCATATCCTTTGTCTCAACTCCCACAAGCACGATCTTCAGCTTCTGATTCCTGAACATCTCTATGACATCGGGAAGCAGCATGGAATCCTTTTCAAAATAAGATATCACAAGGGACCTGTCTATCTTTACCATGCTTATGGGGAGCCTCATGATGTTTTCAAGGCTTGAGTACCCGCTTCCGTAATCATTCAGCGCAAATTCCGCTCCGGCTTCCGCGAGCAGATGCATATTTGTCTGTGCTATGCCGTCCCTGTCGGTATCTATCACCTCGGCGATATCAAAGCTTATCTTGTCCATAGAGACACCGTTCTTATTCGATATCCCGATGAACTCCTCGGCCATACCCTCCTGCATGAGCTGCATCGCCGAGAGATTAACGCTTATTCTCGATACTCCGTAGAGCTCCGGCTCCTGTTCCCTGATGAATTCACAGGTCTTTTCGAATATATGCCTTCCGAGGGAGATGATGCTCCCGTTCTTCTCGGCCTCGGCTATGAATTCCCTCGGCGGTATGAAACCGACGTTCCTGTCAAATATCCTTGCCAGGACCTCCGCTCTCTCCATCTTCTCCGTAACCGGTGAGAAGATCGGCATAAAGTAGATCTGCACGCTCTTCTTCTCTATGGATTTTTCAAGTGCTATCTCGATGTCATTCTGTCTTCTGCTGCTCGATACAAGGTCATCGTCAACTATGATATTCCCCTTTGCCCCCTTTGATACCATCTTGAGGGCATAATCCAGGATATTCTGCGTACGTGTTATGCTGTCATCAAGTATCTCATAAGGGAGCACCACAAAGACCACAGAGAATCTTATGTGCTCGCCCCCTATCACAAAACCCGCGTCAAGCCTCTTACGCCCGAACTCCATCGCATGATCCACGTCAAACTTTGCCGGCGTAAGCACGATATATGTCTCCTCATTGTACCTGAATACATGATCGTCCGAATAATTCTTTCTTACATAGGCTATCGCCTCTTTAAGAGCTCTCTGCGCCTTATCCTCACCGTATACCGTCTGCACCGATCTGAAATTGTCGAGACATATGACGAGGAAGCTGAATTCCACTCCGCTGCTCACCAGCTCCTTGAGATACTCTATATAACCGTCTCTGTTGAACAGACCGGTCTCCTTATCTATATAAAGATCCGGATTCTGAAGAGAGAGATAAACGATGCACATCGCAAAGCATGAAAATGCATTCGTAAGCAGTACTCTCGGGAAAAAGATGCTCTGCAGTACTGCTCCCAGACACAGCAGCACAAGAAGCGACAGGATGCTGTACAGATGAAGCTTCGTGATGCGGCTCCTGTATACGATCACATATACCACTCCCAGCACGAGATAAAACGCGTTCAGAATATAGTTTGTGACGGAGGTCGGACCGTGGACGTATCCCGCAACCGGATCGAAATAATAGATCGCTTTGGTAAAGGGAGTCGATATCGCCATCGCATAAAGGATGACCACGGGAACGCAGTATACGACAAAAAGCGGTGTCCTTACCACATCCAGCTGATCCGTCACCGAAAGGATATATATGAACAATAAAAGAGTATTTGATGCAAGACTCAGGAAATATATGACATTCGCCGTATGAACAAGCTCGATCGGCAAAACGCTCCAATACTCATTGGCAATTCCCGACACAACGTCCATCATTGTAGCAAGACAGCCCGTACACATCGCAAGAATAAAGTACTTATTCTTCTTGGTAGGAAGATGTCTCTTGGCGAAATAAAAGATGAGCAGGACGATCTCAAAAGCGAGCGCCGCTATTTCAAAATCATAATTCCATTGCATATCCTGTGATCAGATCCCCTGTCCGCAGCAGTTCTTATATTTCTTTCCGCTGCCGCAGGGACAAGGCTCGTTACGTCCAATCTTTCTTCCTTCACGTACGAAGGTATGGCTCTTTTTCTGGTCCTTTATCAGCTCCTCCCTCTCCTCTGCGGAATAGATATCATCCCATTCCGGAAGCTGATAGAGCCAGTCCGCCTTCGCATCGACCATGTTCCTGAAAAGCTTTTCCTTATCAAAGCCGAGAGATACCTCGGTATCCTCCGTCATCTCCTCTATGTCATTCGGAACCTTAAGGGAATCATTGATGCCATCCAGGAATCCTGTCATGTACATGATCGTCACACCGTATTTTTCGGCAAGGGCCGAAACCGTTCCTCTGACCTCTTCATCCGGGTTCTTAGGAGCTGGGCATAGATCTCCTTCTCCCTTAAAAAATAATCCTGCCAGAGTCTCTGAAGATCGCCCTTATTTGCAGTGGCGCTGTACGCTTTGTCACGCCAGTCATTTATCAAACTCATTGTGTTTCCTCCGTAAATATATCATTCACCGTATGTCATCCTGCCGGATACCGCCGGTTGCCCCCCGTATCCTTCGGACAGGATTCTCCGAATCCTGCCAAATACGCCCGGTTGAAAATCATGACAAGGTATCATGATTTTCAATCCTTCGGACAGGATTCTCCGAATCCT
>CACZRA010000399.1 GCA_902783395.1 uncultured Lachnospiraceae bacterium | reverse complement strand
CTGCGATATTTTCGAAAAAAAAAAAAAAACAAGGGAAGAATTCGAAATACCGAGGGAGCTGCTGGATCTTGAGGTTACCGAAAGCGCGCTGAACGATAACTCCGACCTTATCCGTACCGAGACGCAGCGCTTCCATGATAATGGTTATCATGTATGGATAGATGATTTCGGCAGCGGTTATTCCTCGCTGAATGTCCTGACGGAATACACCTTTGATGTACTGAAGCTGGATCTGGTTTTCCTCAGGAGCTATGATCATAATCCCCGGACGGGAGATCTCCTTGCCTATATCGTAAAGGGAGCGCGCGGTATGGGGATCATGCCGCTCACTGAAGGTGTGGAGACGGAAGAGCATTATGACTTCCTGAAAAAGATCCGCTGCGAGAGAGCGCAGGGATACTATTTCGGAAAGCCTCAGCCGATGGATGAAAGCCGGATCACGACAAGAAGTAAAGGGATGAAGTGGGAGACCGTCTGACATAATGCCGCAGATGTCCCTTTTTGACAACAGCATACCGGAACCTCTGGCAGCCAGACTCAGACCGACAAGCCTTGATGAATATGTTGGGCAGGAGCATCTTGTAGGACAGGGAAAAGTGCTTCGCAGGCTTATAGAGAGCGACCAGATATCATCAATGATATTCTGGGGACCTCCCGGAGTCGGAAAAACAACGCTTGCCCAGATCATAGCGCAGAAAACCCAGGCACAGTTCATCACCTTTTCCGCAGTAACGAGCGGTATCAGGGAAATAAAGGAGGTCATGCAGGAGGCTGACCGTATGAAAAGCTATGGGCAGAAGACCATAGTTTTTGTTGATGAGATACACCGCTTTAACAAAGCCCAGCAGGATGCATTCCTTCCTTTTGTGGAAAGAGGCACTATTATCCTGATAGGTGCCACGACGGAAAACCCTTCCTTCGAAGTAAACAGCGCTCTGCTTTCAAGGTGCAAGGTGTTTGTATTGAAGGGTCTTACGAAGCAGGATATAGAAAAGCTGCTTGATCATGCGATGGAAAGCCCCAAAGGCTTCGGCGGACAAAAGATAGACATATCGGAAGAGATACTGAGCATGATCGCATCCTTTTCAAACGGAGATGCAAGAATGGCGATTTCAACCCTGGAAATGGCGGTCTTAAACGGAGATATGGATGCAGACGGCGGCATTACCGTCACTATGCAGACTGTTGAACAGATAACCGGGAAGAAGGCACTTCTTTATGACAAGAACGGGGAAGAGCATTATAATCTGATCTCGGCCCTTCATAAATCCATGAGAAATTCCGATCCCGACGCGGCGGTATACTGGCTGGCAAGAATGCTCGAAGCGGGAGAGGATCCCATATATATCGCAAGGCGCGTAACAAGATTTGCGGCGGAGGATGTGGGACTTGCCGATCCCTATGCCGTCACGCTCGCGATATCAGCCTTTCAGGCCTGTCATTTCATAGGTGTTCCGGAATGCAATGTGCATCTGACAGAAGCTGTCATCTATATGTCACTCGCTCCGAAATCAAACTCCATGGAAACATCATATCTTGCGGCAAGGGAGGATGCGTTGAACGATCTTGCCGAGCCGGTGCCGCTCGTGATCCGCAATGCTCCCACAAGTCTTATGGATGAGCTGGGATACGGACACGGCTATAAATACGCCCACGATTATGAAGACAAGCTGACGGACATACAGTGTCTGCCGGATAATCTTATTGGTACCGAATATTATCATCCCGGAGATCAGGGAAAGGAAACGGAATATAAAAAGCGACTGGAATATATCAAAAAGTGGAAGGAAGAACACGGATGATACCAAACTGAAGCCCCTGCATACCGGAACAGCAGGGGCTTCGTTATAAAGGAGAATTATGAAAAAGGGTTATTTCCTGATATATTTTTTGTCTCTGCCATAGGTTATATAATGCTTTTCCTCTGCGGCAGAGGAGGCAGTATAATATGCTACGGTATCGTCAAAAAGCGCCTTCATGCGGGCCTTCTTTTCCCGCTTTTTTCTTTCGTCATCCTTCTTTTTTTCTTCTTCGTTTTTTACGTATTCCGAGAATACTACGGGTGTGATCATCTCTGATAACATATCTCCTGCCTCCTTTCGTGATATTTTTGACTGTTAATATGGTTTACATATTGTTTTATCTAATATTTATATCGGCAGAATCCGGAAAAAAACAAGTGTTTGAGCGCAGTTAGCCGCTATGTTAAAATTCTTTTTATCAAAGATCCGAAGGAGAAACCGTAATAAACATTTATTTTGCCGATTATATCAGGCTCGGTCTTGAGGCATACCGGGAAAGGCTGCTTCCATATCTGAATGAGGCGGAGAAAGAAAAGGTTCTGCGTTATAAATTTGATGCTGACCGGATAAGAAGCGCTTCCGGGATCTGTCTGATAAAGAGCGGTGTCATGGGGGCATATCCGGATGACAGCGCAAAGCTCGATAAAACTGAATACGGGAAACCTTTTGTAAAGAATCGGACAGGCTATGAATTCAATCTGTCCCACTCGGGAAGGCTGATCGCTTTTGCCGAGGATGATGCTCCGGTGGGTGTAGACGTGGAACTGGTCAAGGAGAAGGACTACAGGTTATTCCACAGATATCTGAATACGGAGGAGATGTCTATGATAGAATCCTCATCCGACCCGGAAGCGTGCTTTTTTGAAATATGGACCGTCAGGGAAGCGTTTGCCAAGGAAGAAGGCCTTGGCCTTGGCATACTGGACAAGCAGTTTTCCGTGGATTACAAAAGCCGTCGTATAAGCTACGACGGCAGGGTTTTGTATTTTAAATCCTTTGACCGCTTTGCGGATGAAAGATACAAGATAAGCGTATGCTCGGTGCACGATGTTTCCGATGCTGTGTTAACGGAGCTTACACCGGCAGACTGGGAACAGCGTATCGAAAGCCTGAAGCAGGGGATCAATTACCGAACCTGAACAGGGAATCCAGCTTGCGGAGCACCTTGAATTCGCCCTTTACCTGCATATCACCGGTCATGAACGCCCGCTGGAAGGTTTCCGCCCCGGCGGTTATCTTTATAAGCTTGTCCTTATCCACACGGCAGACGATCGTAGGCTTTTCCACAGCACCGTAGTGAACGTCCAGCTCCTGCCCTTTAATGATGATCGCGAGAGGTTTTTCCGTATCACTTATGATGAAATTATAAGAGGCGCTGAAGGACTGATCCGGAACAAAATGGGACTTGAAATCCTTTATGAGCATATCCTCTACGGATACCCCCTGATTGTTCATAAGAGTCTTGAAGTGGGAGGCAAGCTCCTTTATATCCTCTTTCTGAGTCTGTACGAATTTATCATCCGAAGCGTATTTTGAAAGCTGTTCGGCATCCTGCGGAGAGAGCTCGATCTGGGGACCTGCGGAGACCATCTGTCTTACTGCCTGATTTGAAGCAGGAAGTGCGACGATCTTCTGCGAAATGGTGCGGTACAGATTTTCGGCCTTCTTTTCCACAAGAGTGGCATAATCCGCATTAAGCTCAAAAGAAACCGTATCCTGCACATAACCGCAGATACCGGAGCAGGGTTTTCCGCCGAGGATCTCCCAGGCCTGGGCAAGGTCCAGCTTACCTTCCCTCTCCCCGTAGGTAGTGCTCATTACCACCGGACACATATATATCTGGGCTATGCGTTCTTTATTTCCGTACAGCCATAAAGCATCCAGAAACTCCGCCATAAAACCGCCTGTTCCGTGCCACTCCACGGTGGAGGCCAGAATGATACCGTCGCATTCGCTCACGGTATTGGCAAGTGAGGATATATTACGCTTCTCCTCATACAGATTATATCGCGTGACCTTCACGTTAATATCCTCAAGTACAGATTTCATGCGCGTGATAACGGTATTTGTCGGATCGCCGACTATCCCTCTTCCGCCGTAATATATATTGACTCTCATATCTTAATGCCTTTCAGAATCTGATCTCTGCGGCCAGAGCTTTAAGCTCTTCATCCGTAGGTTTTCCGGGCTTCCAGCCTATGAGCTGGCCGTCATTTTTGTATCTGGGTATCAGATGTATGTGAAAATGAAAGACCGTCTGTCCGGCGGTCTCGCCGTTATTCTGGACTATATTGTAGCCGTCGGTATGGAGCTTTTCAGAAAGACCCGTTACGATCTTTTTTGCGAGGACAGCAGCCTTTGCGAGAAGCTCGTCCGGCATTTCATAAAGATCGGCATAATGCTCCTTGGGAAGAATAAGAGCATGCCCTCTCGTAGCCGGTCCTGCATCAAGTATAACGGTGAAATCCTCATCCTCATAGATGATGTTTGTATCAAATACATGATTTGCCAGCTTGCAGAAAATACAGTTGTCGTTCATCCGGTATCCCTCCTGTGAAAAATTATAATACTGAATCGATTATACCGCATATCGCGGAAACGGCATTGTTTTCCGGCGCTTCCACCATTGCTTTAATGTAGCGCTCCCGGTTTTGAAACACCTCGGCGACAGAAGCCAGCAGCGTATCGGTATTCATGTCCTCCTCAAGCAGCACCTTGCTGTAGCCGCTTTCGGCAAAGGCATTTGCGTTCAGCAGCTGATCTCCTCTGGAGCCTGCTGTCCCGAGCGGTATCAGAAGATGCGGCTTTTTCAGTGCCAGCAGTTCAAATATAGCATTTGATCCGGCGCGGGATATCACAACATCCGCGAGGGCATAGAGGTCGGCCAGTTCATCGGAGATATATTCATACTGCATATATCCGTTGTACCTGTTAAGCGTCGGATCGAGCTTTCCTCTGCCGCAAAGATGTATCACATTGTATTTCTCGGTAAGCCGCGGCAGGGCGGAACGGATAGCTTCATTAACATTCTTCGCTCCGAGGGATCCACCTATCACCATAAGATAGGGATGCCCCTCATCTCTCATGTTTACAAAGGCTTTGGCCTTTGCCGGATCTCCGTTAAGAAGTGAAGCGCGTATAGGAGAACCCGTAAGACAGCCCTTATTCTCAGGGATCTGTGAAAGCGTCTGCCTGAAGGAACAGCAGATCTTTTTTGCCGAACCGTACGAGAGCTTATTCGCAAGTCCCGGAGTCATATCCGATTCGTGTATGACGACAGGGATCTTCAGTGAAGCAGCGGCCTTTACGACGGGAACCGAAACAAACCCTCCCTTGGAAAAGACCACGTCAGGAGACAACACCCTCAAGAGGTGCTTTGCTTCGACGAAACCTTTTATTACCCGG
>CACZRA010000398.1 GCA_902783395.1 uncultured Lachnospiraceae bacterium | reverse complement strand
GGGGCTTTCTGTATTCGATACCGCCGAACTCATCATTCAGTATGATCTCATCAAACCAGTACCTGACAGCCTCGTCGGATGCCGGCTTTCCTGACGGAGCACCTTCTTCTTTATGTAAACCAGAGTCCGTTTTCTCACTCTCATTTATCAGAGAGACCGCAGACCTTATCTTATTCCTCTGTCTTTCCGGATCCCCGTCCGAGATGATCCCCATCAGGATATCCCTATCCTTAAGAGAACGTAAGGTCTCCGGCACATCCGGATAAAACCTTGTCGCGGCGGGATGATTCCTGTATGCAGCTATCAGACTCTGCATCTCCTCTTCCGAATACGATTCGCCATAAGAATCAAAAAGCCTGTTGAAGGCCCGGGAATAGGTTTCCTTAGACAGCTCCCAGAATCTCGCCTCTATCTCCTCCGGCGTATACCCGAGCCTTTTTGCAAGCAGCTTTGAGACATAGCGGTAGCCGCTTGCCACAAACGCATACTCCGAGATCAGGGTATCGTCAAGGTCGAATATTACGGCTCTTATTACACCGTCTTTCGCGTTATGTAAACTCATTATGTAAATTTCACTCCGTCTTACCGCCTCTTACCGGTGCTGACTGCGCGTTACACCGGTCACAGGTTCTCCGGCTCTCCGTCTTCATTCAGCATGATAGAGGCATCAAATCTTAAGAAAGTCACGTTCTCGCGGAAGCTATCATCCCTCTGAAGCCTCTCCCCGCGAAGCAGCCTGTACAGCTTCTCGCAGGAGTCGGCTCCCGCCATTATCGACATCGGCGCCCCGCCTCCGAAACGCGGATTTATCTCGATATACTCTATGCCACGCCCCGTCCTCATGCACTGGATCGTAATATGCCCTGCGGGCTTCAGCTCTTCAAGGAGTCTCGTCACATCCTCTATGATCGCACTGTCACGGACTATACGTCCCTTCGCAATCTCTCCGCTCCTCGTCGCTATCCTTATCCGCGGAACGACAGTTATTATATTCCCCTCGAAATCCAGGAAGCAGTCAACCGTATACTCCGTGCCCTCCATATAGTCCTGGATTATATATTTCCCGCTGCCGATAAGCTCCCTGTAGGTGTCGATCTCGTCCTTATTATCCGCCCTGAAGGCATTTATCGAGGACGACCCGTCGAGAGGCTTGATAAATACAGGATAATCTACACTCCCGCTCTCTATCTCGTCATCGCTTATCATCCCCGGCACAAGGAAGCCGTGCTCCTCGAGCCATTTCTGGGTGTTGGTCTTGTCCCTGCATATCCGTATGACCTCAAGCGAGGATATGAGAATAAGAGCGTTCGTGGCGCTCTCTATCTCCTCCCGCCTTTCGGCAAGCAGGAGCAGCTCCGTATCTATAGTAGGGACTATCAGTGCGATATCGTACCTGTTGCAGATATCTATTATCGCTCTTACATATCCCTCATTATCGGATATCCTCGGGACCTGCTCCCTCTCATCCGCGAAGTAAAGCGCCGGAGCCAGATCGCTCGCGTCAGCCGCGACTATCCTCCCGCTTACCCCGAGTCTGTCCCGCGCGCTCTTAAAGCACCCTATGAGCTCAACCCGTCTTCCCGCGGACAATATGAGTATATTTATATCATTTTTTCCTGTTTTCATGGTTTTCATTATAATACTTTTGTCTTTTCTCCCGGTATATGATTATTTCTTCCTTTCACGAGAGCCTCCGACGTTTTACACCAAGTCCGTAATGTACAGGGCTCGGGGGTTGATCTTAGCCTGGCTGAGCGTTGGCTCTGACTTAGGGAAATATATATCCATCCCCGAGCCAAAAACAAATTATCCCTCTTTGGGTGTCCCCGTAAAAAACTCCATAGTGGCATGCGTCTCCGAAGAGATCCCGTCCCGCTTCAGCACATGCCCCACGGTCATAAACACGATCTTACAGTCCAGCAGGAAAGAAATATTCCTCGTATACCACACATCATACTCAAATTTCTTCTCCCAGGAGATCGCATTCCTCCCGTTCACCTGCGCCCATCCGGTAAGCCCGGGCAGCACATCATGCCTGTGCGCCTGCTCCTCATTATACAGGGGCAGATACTGCACGAGCAGCGGCCTCGGTCCCACGAAGGACATATCTCCCTTAAGAATGTTAAAAAACTCCGGCAGCTCGTCAAGCGACGTGGAACGAAGCTTCTTTCCGAAGGAAGTAAGCCTCACCTCATCGGGAAGCAGCTCCCCGTTCTCATCCCTCTCATCCGTCATAGTGCGGAACTTCATGAGCCCGAAGATCTCTCCGTGGTATCCCGGCCTCTTCTGCCTGAAGAGCACAGGCGAGCCGAGCTTCACGCGCACGAGTACCGCGAGCACAATGAGCACAGGCGAAAGCAGGATGATCGCCGTTATTGACAGCACTATATCAAGAAATCTCTTTACGAACCTCCGGTATATCATTCATTTTTCCCGTCGCTGTACATTCCGGTGCCGGGGGTGTATTCGTAAGTCGGCACCAGATCCTTTATCCAGCCGCGGACGTCCGCCTTTTCCTTCCTTGATTCCACATCAAGCTCCTTCAGGCTTTCAAAGAAGGCATCCACATCCATCTCTATCGGTTTCCCGATATGTATGAGCTTATTCGGCGTATCCTGCAACCCCTCCTCATCCATGAGCATCTCCTCATAGAGCTTCTCACCGGGGCGCAGTCCCGTAAACTTTATCTCTATATCCTCTCCGGGCACGAACCCCGAGAGCCTGATGAGATTTTTCGCGAGATCCAGGATCTTCACCGGCTCACCCATATCAAGCACGAAGATCTCCCCGCCCTTTGCATAGGCTCCCGCCTGCAGCACGAGCGACACCGCCTCGGGTATCGTCATGAAATATCTGATTATCCTCGGATCAGTCACGGTGACGGGCCCGCCAGCCTCTATCTGCTTGTTGAATAAAGGTATGACGGAGCCCGAAGATCCCAGCACATTGCCGAAACGCACCGCAACAAAGGAGGTACTGCCCTTTTTGTCATAAGACTGCACTATCATCTCGCATATACGCTTGGTAGCGCCCATGATATTTGTAGGATTTACGGCCTTGTCCGTGGAAATAAGGACGAACCTGTCCGCCTTGTATTTCAACGCCGCCTCACAGACCTTCCAGGTTCCCATTACGTTGTTTTTAATGGCCTCATTAGGAGATATCTCCATCAGGGGCACATGCTTGTGCGCCGCCGCATGGTAGACGATGTCCGGATGGTACTTCTCAAATACATCCTCGACACGCGCGGTGTTTCTGACGGAGCCGATGAGCACAAGCAGCCTGTCCGTGCAGAACTCCGGATATTTCATGCGTAGCTCCTGCTGTATGTCGTAGGCATTATTCTCATATATATCAAATATGATGAGAAGCTTCGGCTGATGCGTGACTATCTGACGGCAGAGCTCGGAACCGATCGTCCCGCCGCCTCCCGTTACGAGCACGGTCTTGCCCTTCACGTAGCCCATGATGGAGTCTATGTCTATCTCCACGGGCTCCCTGCCGAGCAGGT
>CACZRA010000397.1 GCA_902783395.1 uncultured Lachnospiraceae bacterium | reverse complement strand
TTCATACCCGTTTTCCTCCGGAGCCTAACGGATATCTGCATATCGGGCATGCGAAATCCATTATCCTGAATTCCGGCATTGCCGCGGAGTATAACGGTCTTTTCAATCTCCGTTTTGACGACACCAATCCCACAAAGGAAAAGTCGGAATTTGTGGAATCCATCAAGGAGGATGTGGCCTGGCTCGGAGCCGACTGGGGAGACAGGCTTTTCTTTGCTTCGGATTATTTTGAGAAGATGTATGAATATGCCCTTAAGCTTATTGAAAAGGGGAAGGCATACGTTTCTTCGCTCTCTGCTGAGGAAATAAAGGAATACAGGGGAACCCTCACTGAGCCGGGCAGGGATGATCCGGACAGGGACAGGAGCATAGAGGAAAATCTTGAGCTCTTCGGAAAGATGAAGGCGGGCGGATTTGCCGACGGAGAAATGACTCTCAGGGCAAAGATAGATATGGCTTCCCCGAATATAAACATGAGGGATCCCATAATATACAGGGTCGCTCATCTTTCACATCAGAATACGGGTGATAAGTGGTGTATCTACCCGATGTATGATTTTGCCCATCCCCTGGAGGATGCCTTTGAGGGCATCACGCATTCTATCTGTACTCTTGAATTTGAGGATCACAGACCGCTTTACAACTGGGTAGTTGAGAACGTGGGCTTTGATATGCCTCCGAGACAGATCGAATTCGCGAAGCTCTATCTGAAGGACGTGGTCACAGGGAAGAGATATATCAAAAAGCTCGTCGAGAACGGAACCGTGGACGGCTGGGACGATCCGAGGCTTGTCTCCATAGCGGGACTCCGCCGCAGGGGGTATACGCCGGATTCATTGAGGATGTTCGTGGAGCTTTCAGGTGTGTCAAAGGCCAATTCGGTCGCGGAAATGCCGATGCTCGAGTACTGTATCAGAGAGGATCTGAAGCAGAAGGATAAGAGGATCATGGCAGTGCTGGATCCGATAAAGCTGGTCATAGACAACTATCCCGAGGGTCAGACAGAAATGGTGCAGGGGATCAATAATCCAGACAATCCTGAGCTCGGGACAAGGGAGATACCCTTCGGCAGGGAGCTTTATATCGAACGGGAGGACTTCATGGAGGATCCGCCGAAGAAATATTTCAGGCTGTTCCCGGGGAATGAGGTCCGTCTCATGAATGCCTATTTTGTGAAGTGCGTAAGCTTTGAGAAGGATGACGCAGGCAGGGTTACGGTGGTGCACTGTACCTACGATCCCGAGACAAAGCAGGGCACGGACAGGGAGATGCCGCGAAAGGTCAAGGGTACGATACACTGGGTGGAGGCAGGTAGTGCTGTCAGGTTTACGGCCAGGCTTTATGAGAATATAGTAGATGAGGAGAAGGGAGTTTACGACGAAAACGGAGACGTGAACGTAAATCCCGATTCTCTTGTCACGATGAAGGAGTGCTATGCCGAGCCTGAACTTAAGGGGGCAAAGGCATATGATTCGTTCCAGTTCGTACGGAACGGCTTCTTCTGCGTGGATGCAAAGGATTCAAAAGAGGATGCACTCGTGATGAACAGGATAGTGTCGCTGAAGTCATCCTTTAAGCTGCCGGCACAGTGAGTCAATGAAGGGGGAGAAATGGGGATACTGTCAGAATTAAAAAACTTCGGCGTCGATATGGACGACGATATCTACGGAGACAACAAGGCGAGGAAATCGTCGGAGGCTGAAGCGAGAGCTGCTGCGGCAGCGGCAGAAGCGGAGGCTGCGAAGAAGGCGGCTGAGGCAAAAAAGAAGAAGGAAGCCGAGGAGCCTTCCTATATTCTTGCAAAGTCCTTTACCTGTCCGGTCTGTGACAAGCCCTTCAAATCTCTTGCCGTCAAGGCGAACAGGGCGAGGGTCGTAAGCCATGATCTGGACTTAAGGCCTGTATACGAGCCGGTGGATGCCCTGAAATACAATGTGGTATCGTGTCCCTTCTGCGGATATTCGGCATGGCAGAGGACATTCCCGAATATCACGGCGAAGCAGAAGAAGGTTGTGGCAGAGAAGATAGGCGCGAATTTCAGGGTCGCACCTATTGTCGAAGAGAAAAAGGCATATACCTATGAGGATGCCCTGGGCAGATTTCAGATGGCTTTTGCGACAGCCATGGCAACGGTGGCCAAATCTTCGGAGAAGGCCTACTTATGTCTTTCGATGTCCTGGCTTGTGCGCGGGCAGAGGAAGGCCCTTGTGGCTGATATAAGCAATATCACAAAGATCGATGAATTCAGGGAAGCGGAAAAGGAGCTCAGAAAGAAGGCTCTTGAGGGCTTTATCTATGCGAGGCAGACCGAAGACTTCCCGATGTGCGGCAATATGGATCAGTATACGGTGGACTATATCATAGCCGCGCTGTATTACAAGACAAGGGAATTTGAGAAGTCAATGAAGCTGCTCCCGGAGATACTGGTGTCCAATGCGGCAAGCAAGGGGATAAAGGATAAGGCCAGGATCCTCAAGGAGAAGATACTGGCGATAAAGGCTTCGAATGTAATGCCGGATGAGGACAGCCTGGAGGACTAAAGTCCTCCATAGGAGACTAAAGTCCTCCATAGAAGATTAAAATCTTCCATAGGAGACTAAAGTCCTCCATAGAAGATTAACGGTTTCCGGAGAAAAATAAAAAAATTTAAAATAATTCTGCCGGAACGGGCAGCGGCTTCGTATAAATATATAGGACGGATGATAATGCGATGCCCTGAGTAAACATACATTGCCAAGACACAAGGAGGTAGAAAGATGTCAGATATGAAGGATATGAAGCTTAATGACGACCAGCTCGACGGAGTAGCGGGAGGCGCGATCTTCTATGCGGGGGGAGTATCGGGATCGGATCCCAAGGCACCGTGGGAGGTCATCAATGATTCGGACAGGAAGATCGGTGACGCGAAGCGCGGAGATGTGGTAGGACGCTTCGATAACAGGGATGATGCGATGGCAGCGGCTTCAAGAGCCGGACTCAGCCAGACTGAGATCAGTTACAACATGGTAGAGAACCTTCGCAAATAAGCCGGCAGAGCAGGCAGAACTGCCGTCAGCTGTGAAAACAGCTGGCGGCTTTTTGCGTTTTCGGTTCTTTGCAAAATGTGCCCTTTGGCACATTTTGAGCGCCGCTTAGATGTGCCGTGCACATCTGGCGCCGGGGCGTAAACCGGAGCATATGCTTTTTATTTGGCCGCCCGGCAGAGTAAAATAACAAAATTATGCGCCTGCCAATTATATATGATATAATATGGAAGATTGCAGGTTCTGATATCGGATCAAAGCCTGCGCGGGCTTAATTATTCTTACGGAGGCAGTGATTATGGGATACAAAGAAAGCTACAACGAATGGCTGACGAGCTCTTATTTTGATGAGGAGACAAAGAAGGAGCTCAAGGCTATAGAGGGAGACGAAAAGGAGATCGAGGACAGATTCTACAAGGAGCTGGAGTTCGGCACGGGAGGACTCAGGGGCATTATCGGAGCAGGCCTGAACCGCATGAATATCTATACGGTGAGGAAGGCTTCCCAGGGCCTTGCG
>CACZRA010000396.1 GCA_902783395.1 uncultured Lachnospiraceae bacterium | reverse complement strand
GGCTGTCGGCGCGACGGTCAACATGGGAAAACCTGTACTTGAAGCGTCAAAGATACCCGTGGTTATGAACGGCTGTGATGATACTAAACCGGTAATTTCCATACCGATTGATATAAAAAAATGCGGTTACAATATCACATGTGTGTCAATGGGAAATCCGCACTGTGTTATTTTTGTTGATAACCCTGTGGAAAACGTTGATTTGTTGGATTTGGGCCCCTTATTTGAGCACCATGTTATCTTTCCTGACAGGATCAATACAGAGTTTAATAACGTACTTGACAGGTCACATTTAGCCATGCGGGTATGGGAGAGAGGAGCGGGTGAGACCATGGCCTGCGGCACAGGAGCGTGCGCTTCTGTAGTAGCTGCTGTTCTCAATGGGCTTACCGAAAGGGAGGTAAGAGTCTCGCTTACGGGCGGTGATCTCGATATAAAGTGGGATGAATCCGATGGGTGCGTATATATGACGGGACCGGCCGAGACTTCCTTTGAAGGCGAGGTTAATGTTTAGTGACATTTGATCCCCAAATCATGGAATAAAGGTGTATAATCAGATCATAAACAGCGGACATCATATCCGCTGACTGAGCATAAGAAAAAAGGAGTATCAGAAACATGTTAAAGGCAAACGCGAACTACCTTAACCTTCCCGGATCGTATCTTTTTTCGACGATATCAAAGAAGGTAGCGGCATATAAAGAAGCGAATCCCGACAGGACCGTCATTTCGCTGGGGATAGGCGATGTTACTCAGCCTCTTTCGCCGGCGATATTAAAGGCTCTTCATGCGGCGGTGGACGAGATGGGGGCAAGGGAAACCTTCAGAGGATATGCTCCGGATCTCGGCTACGGCTTCCTCCGTACTGCAATAGCGGAAAATGACTACAGAGCCAGGGGCTGTGATATTGCCGATGATGAGATTTTCGTATCGGACGGTGCGAAGAGTGATTCGGGTAATATTCAGGAAATATTCGATGAGAAATGTGTGATTGCCGTATGCGATCCCGTTTATCCTGTATATGTCGACTCGAATGTCATGGCAGGACGCACCGGTCTTTATAATGAGAATGCAGGACGTTTTGAAAATGTGATCTATATGCCCTGCACGGCTGAAAACGGGTTTTCCCCGTCTCTTCCGGATAAAACTCCGGATATCATCTACATCTGCTCACCCAACAATCCGACAGGGACCGCCATGAGCAGGAAAGATCTTCAGGAGTGGGTGGATTACGCAAATAAGAACCATTCCGTTATCATATACGACGCAGCTTATGAAGCGTATATCTCGGAAGAGGATATACCTCATTCGATATATGAGTGTGAAGGGGCCAGAACCTGCGCGATTGAGATTCATTCGTTCTCCAAGAATGCAGGGTTCACAGGAGTGAGACTCGGGTATACGGTTATACCTAAGGAGCTTAAGGATGCCGACGGAGTTGCGCTCCACGGGCTTTGGGCAAGGAGACACGGTACCAAGTTCAACGGTGCTCCCTATATCCAGCAGAGGGCGGGAGCCGCTGTATATACACCGGAAGGAAAGGCAGAGATAAAGGCGCTTGTTTCTTATTATATGGAGAATGCGAAGGTCATATTGGAAGCACTCAAGGAAGCCGGCTATACGGTCTACGGCGGTGTTAATGCTCCTTACATCTGGCTGAAGACTCCGGACGGTGTGAAGAGCTGGGAGTTCTTTGAGCGGCTGCTTAACGAAGCAGGTGTGGTAGGCACTCCCGGAGCAGGCTTCGGACCCTCGGGTGAGGGGTATTTCAGACTGACTGCTTTCGGGACACATGAAAATACAAAAGAAGCAGTAGAACGGATAAAGAAGATATAAGATGAATATTAATTTTAATATTATAATAATATTTAGAATAATAAACAATGTTTGAAGAATATACAAGACAGGCTGAGACAGCGATAGCGCTCGCCCGGCAGATGTCGGCCGAGCTTAAACAGAATTATGTAGGATCTGAGCATCTTCTTATGGGACTCCTTAAGGAGGGGACGGGACTTGCGTCTAAAGTTCTTGTCATGAATAAGGTCACATTGGAGAATATCAAGCTTCTCACGGAGCAGCTTGTCGCTCCGATGGACTCCGATATGAATACCTCCGTTGCGGAAAGAGACGGGCTGACTCCGAGAGCAGCCAGGATACTGAGCCTTGCGGGCGATACCGCCGGGAATTTTGCCGCACATG
>CACZRA010000395.1 GCA_902783395.1 uncultured Lachnospiraceae bacterium | reverse complement strand
ATGAAATATGCGGGCATTCCGGGTTCAAGATATATGGAGATGCTCATCTACTATGAACAGGGTTATTTCGAAAAGATAAGAGTATCCCTCCGGGGGAAGAGGATCGATAATATAGAGGAGAGGGAATTTTATCTGGCATCCCTCATCGAGCTCATGCTGTATGATGAATTTGACAGTTATTACAGCGAATTCGAGTCTATATCACAGTCATGTCTTGATTATATAAGCGGCCTGATGCGTTCACAGGGACATTACTGGATGCCCGAGCATAAAGCCGTCATGGATTACCCTACGTATTTTGACCGCAGATACCGCTGGTTTGTAGCGGAGCTGATGGCGGATGTATTTAATCTCAACGAGGAAAAGCTCATGCTGATAAAGGCAGGAATGCCGGCCTCCGATATCAATGATCTCACAAGGAAGATCACCGATAAACTGGAGATGACAGCCGAGAACAGCGTGGTAGACGATCTGATAAAAAAATATGTAAATGAAAACCAGCCTATACCCATAGATAATGTACTTTATCTGCCGCTTCTTTATTCGGTCCCGAAGGATGAACTGGATGATACCGACAGAAGATATGTAGAGTTAAGAGACATAGCGGATCTTATCATGCTCAGCCGGAAAATACATATGCAGGGAGTAGAAGAAGATGCGGTCTCAAGATACTGGAATGAGCTTTCGGAGGCTGTAAGGGACGGTAATATCTATATGACCAATCTTATGGCAGAACTGTATGCAGATAAAGAACACTTTATGGGCGGTGAGATATCCTTCGGTCAGGAGTCATTGCCCGAAAAGCTGCACTTGGCCCTTGAAAGAGACGCATCCTATGTTCTTAATGAGATCGGATCCCATATGATGAACAGTGAAGTAGAGGCTTCTCTTTCGTCAGCAGGTCTTTCAGCATACAGGGCGGCCGGATGGAAATTCTGTAATGCCGTAAGGAACGACCTGGGAGACAGGGAAGAGCATGAGCTTTGTTTATCGTTTTTACGGATTCTGGAATATGAGATAAATGAAAGGATCATCTATCCGCTTTGCGGAAGTGTGGATATCAGAAAAAGATACGAAGAATTCAGAAACTCCCTTAACGATGTGGATAAGGGTGAATTCACGGAGGAGTGGGAATACCGGATCTCCTGTCTTGAGGAGGTAAAGCCGGGCAGGAATAAACGCCTTCGCTTTGCGGGAATAATGACGGTCTTTGATGCCTTAAAGTTCAAACGCTACAAGAAAGATTCCTTCAACCGGGAATTTGCCGCCGAAATGAGAAATCTGACAGGCGCCTTTCTTACGGATGAGGGAAAAACGGCATTGGCTGACGGAAGGCTTGTGAGGATGATAGAGCCGAAAAAGCTGGAGCTCTTCAGACAGCCGGATTATTTCGCAAGGCACAGCGGCCTTGAGACAGCTGTACGGTGCCGCATATATGTGGAGCAGGAGCTTTTGGATCTGGCGGCATATACCCTGCCGCATCATTGAAGGAAGATTTACAAAAACGGTAAAGGAGTAATAAATGGAGACCATGATACCGACAGGATTGCCCGGAGGATTTTTTATTTACGAAGCGAACGGTGATGAAAGGATCCTGTTTGCCGATGAGAATGTGATATCGCTGTTCGGCTGTGAGACCCTGGAAGAATTCATCGAATATGTCGGAGGAAGCTTCAGGGGTATGGTCTATGAGGAAGATCTGCATAAGATAGAAAACGAGATAACGGCGCAGACCATGTTCGGAGAGAAGCGTCACGATTATGTCCGCTACAGGATAAAGACAAGGCAGGGAGAGATAAGATATATCGAGGATTTCGGACATCTTCTGCACGGCCTTAACGGTACAAGCTTCTTCTATGTCTTTATCATAGACGTTGATCAGGACGAATACTTCAACCGCAACAGAAACAGCTTTGCCGAAGCGCAGATACTCTCGTCAAATCAGGAGACGGATACGCTTACCGGTCTTTTCAATATGTCCTTCTTTTATCAGAGAGTCCAGATGCTGCTTTCATCTCCCGAGAACAGGCGCATGAACTTCGCGTTCATACACTTCGATATTCCGAATTTCAAGCTTTACAATGAACGATACGGCTTCAGGATAGGTGATGAGCTTCTGTGTGAGGTGGCGAAAACGCTTAGGGAAACCTTCCCTGACGGAACCGTGTCCAGGTTTTCCGATGACCATTTTGTCGTCTGCTCAACGGGACACACAAAGGACGAGACGGCATCTTCGGTGGAAAAGGTCATAAGGCTTCTGCTCCAGACGGAGAATGCAAATAAAAGAGTCAGGTTGAAGGCCGGGATATATTACATGGATGACAGGATGTCTGAAGTAGGTCTTGCCTGTGACCATGCCCGCCTTGCATGTAACAGCATCAAGGGAAGACATGATATAAACTACTGCGTATATGATGAGCTGCTGAGGGAAAAGCTCCGTAAACAGCAGTATGTGGTGGATCATGTAGATGAGGCAATAAAGAATAGCTATATAAAGGTATTCTATCAGCCGGTTATCCGTGTAGCCACGGGAGAGATTTGCGGTTATGAAGCTCTCGCCCGCTGGATAGATCCCGTCGTGGGCTTTCTTTCGCCTGCGGATTTCATAGAGACGCTGGAGAATTTTCACCTTATACATCAGGTGGATATATTTATAATAAGGAAAGTCTGTGAGGATATAAGAAGCCTGAGGGAAAAGGGGGAACCGTTGGTCCCGGTATCCATAAATCTGTCAAGACTTGATTTTGAGCAGCGTGACATATTTGAACAGATAGTGGCTGTGTTTGAAAAATATGATGTGCCTAAAAATGCGGTACACCTTGAAATAACCGAGAGCGTTATGCTGGACAATGTGGAGAATT
>CACZRA010000394.1 GCA_902783395.1 uncultured Lachnospiraceae bacterium | reverse complement strand
CCCGGCATCTCGTGCTCGAAGCAGCCCATCCCAGTCCGCTGTCAGCCTACAACGGATTCTTCGGGTGCTGTCACTTTTCAAAATGCAATCAGTTCCTGGAAGCTAACGGAGCGGGAGCTGTAGATTGGAGTTAATGGAGGATAGTATGAAAAAGGTACCATTTTTGACGAAAGATAAAGCGGAGGAGATAGCGGCAGAGTACGGAACGCCCTATCATGTGTACGACGAGGCTGCCATCAGGGAGAATGCAAAAAGTGTTGCCGAAGCATTCGCATGGAACAAAGGCTTCAGGGAATATTTTGCGGTGAAGGCGACTCCTAATCCTTTCATTCTGAGGATATTCAAGGATTTCGGCTTCGGCTGCGACTGTTCGTCGATGGCGGAGCTCAAGATGGCATACGCCGCGGGCTTTTCCGGCGAGGATATCATGTTCTCATCAAACGATACTCCGGCGGAGGAATTCGCCTATGCCGCAAAGATCGGTGCTTTGATAAACTTTGACGATATTACGCTGCTCCCTTATTACCTTGAGAATGTCGGGGAATTTCCGGATACGGTATGCTGCAGATATAATCCGGGCGGCACCTTCTCCATAGCAAACGACATCATGGACAATCCCGGAGACAGCAAGTACGGCATGACCGGAGAACAGATGGAAGAGGCCTTCGGGATGCTGAAGTCGCACGGAGTAAAGCACTTCGGCATACATGCCTTCCTTGCGAGCAGTACCATGACCGATGAATACTACCCGGCGCTTGCGGGACAGCTTTTCGGGCTTGCCGTGGAGCTCAAAAAGAAATGTCAGGTGAGCATTGATTTTATCAATCTTTCAGGCGGAGTGGGCATACCCTACAGACCCGATGAAACGCCGAATCATATTGACCGCATAGGAGAGGGCGTAAAGGCCGCATATGAGAAGATCCTTGTCCCGGCAGGCATGGGGGAAGTAAAGATATATACCGAGATGGGACGCTTCATGATGGGTCCCTTCGGAGCGCTTGTCACAAGGGCGATCCATGAGAAGCATATCTATAAAGAGTACATAGGCGTGGATGCCTGTGCGGCAAATCTCATGAGGCCCGCGATGTACGGCGCCTACCATCATATCACGGTACTCGGAAAAGAGGATGCGCCTGATACCAGCCGATATGATGTGACCGGCTCTCTTTGTGAGAATAATGACAAGTTCGCGATAGACCGTCTTCTGCCTGAGATAGACATGGGTGACCTGCTGTACATCCATGACACGGGCGCGCATGGCTTCGCGATGGGATATAATTACAACGGAAGGCTGTGGTCCCCGGAGGTACTGCTGCATGAGGACGGCTCGTTCTCCCTCATCCGCCGTGCCCAGACTCTGGCCGACTACTTCGCAACCTTTGACTGCTTCGATGAATTTAAAAACATGGATGCAATATAGTATATTTTTTGTAGCTTTATTCAGAGCTCGCTGGATGAAAATATATATCATCCAAGAGCCAAAACCATCTATGACAAAAAAAGTATATTTTAATGGGAGAGATACTATGAATTATGTAAACTTAATCAAAGAAACAGGAAAGACAACGTACCCCGGAAGGGGCATTGTTATCGGAGTATCGGAAGACGGCAAAAATGCAGTGACCGCCTACTTCATAATGGGCAGATCCGAAAACTCCAGAAACCGCATCTTCGTGGAAGACGGAGAAGGGATAAAGACGCAGGCCTTTGATCCCGCAAAGCTTTCCGATCCTTCGCTTATCATATATTCCCCCGTCCGCGTGCTCGGAGATATCACGATAGTTACGAATGGAGACCAGACGGATACGATATATGACGAAATGAAGAAAGGAAAATGTTTCGCGGAAAGCCTTGTCAGCAGAAGATATGAGCCTGACGCTCCTAATTATACACCGAGGATATCGGGCATAATGCATGTTGCGGGCGGAAGGTTTGATTATCAGATGTCCATATTAAAATCGGATAACGGAGATCCGCAGTCCGATAACCGGTACACCTTCGCCTACTCTTCACCGCAGCCCGGCAGAGGACATTTCATCCATACCTATATGGGTGACGGCGATCCGCTCCCTTCCTTCGAGGGCGAGCCGACTCCGGTCCTGATATCCGGCGGTCTGGACGCATTTACGGACAGCGTATGGGAAGCTCTTGATGCGGATAATAAGGTCTCCCTTTTTACCCGTTACATAGATATAGCCACGGGCAGATATGAGAGCAGGATAATCAATAAAAACAAGTAATAAAGACGGAGCATGGAGGATCATAATGAACGAACTTGAACTGAAATACGGATGCAATCCGAACCAGAAACCTTCAAGAGTCTACATGGAGGACGGAAGCGATCTGCCGATAGAAGTGCTGAACGGCAGACCGGGATACATCAATCTTCTTGATGCGCTGAACGGATACCAGCTTGTAAAAGAGCTTGAAAACTCCACGGGCCACGTGGCAGCGACATCCTTCAAGCACGTCTCTCCCGCGGGAGCGGCGATAGGCATACCGCTTACCGACGTTGAGAAAAAGATATACTGGATAGACGATGATACCGAGCTCAGCCCGCTCGCCTGTGCGTATGCGAAGGCAAGGGGGGCGGACAGAATGTCAAGCTTCGGTGATTTCATCTCACTCTCCGCAAAGTGCGATGCGGCTACCGCAAAGCTTATACGCCGCGAGGTATCGGACGGGATCATAGCGCCTGACTATGATGCGGATGCAATAGAGATACTCAAGGAAAAAAAGAAGGGTGCTTACTGTATCCTCAGGATGGATAAGGATTACAGACCGGCTCCCGTAGAGCATAAGCAGGTCTACGGAGTCACCTTTGAGCAGGGCAGGAATGAATTTAAGATAGACAGGGAGCTGCTTGGGAATATAGTCACAAAAAACCGTGACCTGCCGGATGGCGCGGCAAATGACCTCCTGATATCCCTTATCACGCTGAAATATACACAGAGCAATTCGGTCTGCTATGTGAAGAACGGGCAGGCGATAGGGGTAGGAGCGGGACAGCAGTCGAGGATACACTGTACGAGGCTTGCGGGCCAGAAGGCCGACAACTGGTACCTAAGGCAGTCACCGAAGGTCCTGTCGCTTCCCTTCAGGGACGATATCAGGATGCCCGACAGGGACAATGCTGTGGATCTTTACATAGGCGCGGATTACATGGATGTGCTCGCCGACGGAAAGTGGGAGAATATATTCAAAGAAAAGCCTGAGGTATTTACTGATGAGGAAAAGAGGGCGTGGCTTGACGGAAATACTGATGTTGCTCTCGGTTCCGACGCTTTCTTCCCGTTTGGCGATAATATAGACAGGGCGGCAAAAAGCGGTGTGAAATATGTGGCTGAGCCCGGGGGTTCCATAAGGGATGACCTTGTGATCGAGGCGGCAGACGGCTATGACATGGTCATGTGCTTTACGGGAATGAGGCTCTTCCATCACTGAATTTTTTGACCACGTCATTATACTCTGTTATAATTATTGATTGTCACGGCGGATGCAGAGGAAAGCATGTCTGCCGTGAACTGGAAAGGTTTTGCACAGAATACCCGGAGGCATTTGGCAGATGGTATATACGGTTACATTCAACCCGGCACTTGACTATGTGATACATCTTGAGGATCCCATTGTCAGCGGACAGATGAACAGAAGTACAAAAGAAGAGTTTTACTACGGAGGCAAAGGGATAAATGTCTCCACGGTACTGACGAATCTCGGTATAGATACGGTTGCCATGGGCTTTGTAGCTGGCTTTACGGGAGCTGCCATAGTTCACGGGCTTACCCATAAGGGAATACGTACGGATTTCATCATACTCCGTCAGGGTATCTCAAGGATAAACGTAAAGATAAGGAACGGAGAGGAGACCGATATTAACTCCGCCGGACCGAGGCTTTCAAACGATGATGTTAAGGCTTTCATGAAAAAGCTCGACGATCTTGCAGAGGGGGATTACATCGTGCTCTCCGGCTCGATCCCGCCCAATATGCATGATGTGATATATGAGCGGATATGCAGGAGGGTTGCGGACAAAAACGTCCAGGTCGTAGTCGATGCCGACGGTGACCTTCTCATGAACACCCTGCAGATGCATCCCTTCCTCATCAAGCCCAACAAGACCGAGCTCGGGAATCTGTTTAAGGCAAAGATAAAGAACGACAAGGATATAGAAAAGTACGCCCGGAAGCTTCAGGAGCAGGGAGCAAGGAATGTGCTGATCTCCATGGGCGGAGAAGGGGCGATGCTGGTACCCGAAGAGGGAAATG
>CACZRA010000393.1 GCA_902783395.1 uncultured Lachnospiraceae bacterium | reverse complement strand
ATCCTATTGTACGCACTATATGGCTCCCAAGTGTATCCTCCTCAACTCTGAGCTTCGTCGGTATCTGATCCTGCAGCACCTGTACATGCGAGATAATGCCAACAAGACCGTTTGCTTCCTGAATGCTGTTGAGTACATTCATCGCATCACCTATCGAATCATCATCAAGAGAACCGAACCCCTCATCAATGAAAAGCGCCTCGATCTTGATCCCGCTTTTTTGCGCCACTGTTGACATACCGATCGACAAGGCGAGAGAGGCAAGGAATTTTTCTCCTCCTGAAAGTGTGCTGACGAAACGGCCGTCATGCCCGCCGCTGTTCCTGTCAAAGACCTTAAGCTCAAGTCCCCTTTTATTGGTTCCCTGTGCTTTTTCATCGGAGCGGTACAAACGATATCTTCCTCCGTGGACCATCTCAAGCATCCTGTTGGCTGCCGTAACTACCGAAGAGAACATGATCCCAAGCACATATCTCTGAAGTCCGGTGCCCGAATCACCGCGAAGCTTCTTTGCGAACGCAAAGTCCTCATCTGCTTCACGGATCCTTTCCTCGATCCCCTCACCCTCTCTCTTGAGCATTTCAAGCTTACCCTCAAGTCTTTCGGTTTCCCTGGATAATACCGCCTTTCGCTCCCTGTACTCTCCCATGGCGTTATTAGCGTTGTCAAGGATCTCCTGACATTTTTTCCCGTCGGGTTCCTGTCTGCCTTTCAGTTCTTCCTTCAGTGACTTCAGGGTTTCCTTTCCGGTCTTTACCCCGGCATCATACTCTGCGATAAGAGAAGAAAGCTCCTCCATTTCATCGTCGTCAAGGATAAATTCTTCAGCCTCCTCGCGGGACTTAAACATATTATCCTTCAGCCCTTTTTCCACAGCCTCCCGGGCTTCATTATATGTGTTTTCCGCAGCCTTTGTTTCTTTCCCGGCTGATCCTATCTTTGCCTTAGCTTCTATATAAATGTCTTCTGCCTTTTTTTCCGCTTCAAGCAGCCGCTTTTTCTTTTCTTCATATTCTTCAACGGATCTCTCGAGCTTTTCGATCTCCTCCTCGAGTTTTTTGGCTGTCGTGATCCCCTCGACAAGATTTTTCTTTTTAGTCTCCAAACGTTCCGCCAGTGCGGTTACTTCGGTATTAAGCTTTTCAACTGCCGCATGCTTTTCTTCAGCCTGTCTCTTTGCCTTTTCCTGTTCACTGAGCTTTTCCTGAAGCTCGCGGTATTTACGCTCTGAGGCCTTCTTCTTCAGATCGACCTCTTCCCTCGTCACACTGTTATCAGAAGCCTGTGCTTTGTGAGGATGCTCCTTACTTCCGCAGACAGGACAGGGTTCCCCATTTTTCAGCTTTCCTGCGAGCTCCCCGGTGATACCTTCAAGATATGCATTTAACAGCTCTTCATGTCCGGCCTGTAACAATACATACTCATTTTTCAGCCGGATGATCTCTTCTGAGAAATTATCAACGGTCTCTTTAACCCGCTTTTCCTCCTCCAGAGCATCCGAAGCGGCCTTTTTCTTAGCTTTAAGCTCCTCCTCTTCAGCTTTGAGGCCCTCGTAGTCTTTACGCCTGCCCTCATAAAGTATCTTTCTGGCCTTAAGCTCCTCTATATCTTTTTCCTTCTCCGCATGCAGCTTTACCTTTTCCGAAGCTTCGCCGGCAGCCTTTCTTTTATCCTCAGCTGCCCTCCCGGCAGACTCCTCATCCCTTTTTCTCTGCTTAAGGGCTTCTGACGAGTTTTTCTCTGCTTCGATGAGTGCTCTCAGCTTACCGGCACGCTTTGCATCACTAAAAGCCTTTTCGCGGCCGGCCTGCTCTTCCTTTTGTGACTCAAGCTCCGCCAGCCTTTCCTCGATCTTATGAAGATCTCCGAACCTGCGGGCGATCGCAAGCATTTCCTGCTGTTCCTTTACTATCGTCTCAAAACCCGCTTTTTGGTACTCTTCCTCCAGTATCCTCTCCTGGCTCTTCTTTTGAGATACGATCTGCTCCAGTTGTTGTATTGATTCACATTTTTCATCAGACAGGCTGATGCGTATTTTTTCCTGAATGTCCTTCAGCCCGTTCTTTTGCCTCTCTGCCCTGTCATAAAACTTCTCTGCGATGATCTGCCATTTATCTTCACCGAATATACTGGTAAGTATCTTCTCCTTCTCATCCGAATTGGAAGTCAGCAAACGCTCAAACTGTCCCTGTGGGAGCAGGATCACCTGACGGAATTGCTCATATTCCAGGCCGATTATCTCCACTGCCTTATCATTTACAGCTTTTTCTTTGGCGTTCTCCAGAAGCGGGCGCCATATCCCATCATCATCTTTACAGGAAACATTATAAGCGGCAGAAAGGTTTTTCCTCTTCCGCTCCAATCTTCGCTCAAAAAGATAATATCTGCCATGATTCTCAAATTCAAACTTCACAAATGTATCGGTACCAAAATCAGCATTTGTGCATCTCATAGCTTCAAAATTATCTCTGCCATGTCCGCTGCTCCTGCCGAACAGTGCAAATGTCATGGCATCAAGGATCATGGTTTTGCCTGTTCCGGTTTTTCCGCAGATAAGAAAAAGCCCCTTTGAAGAGACTGCTTCAAAATCAACCGTCTCATGGCGGGCATACGGACCAAAAGCCTGAAATTCAACTTTTACAGGTCTCATCCTTCATCTGTCCCCTTCCGGTACAAATCATCACTTCATTATCATACCATATATTACAACAACTATATCTCTTGCCGCTTATTCCGCGGTAACATACTGATTCAGTACCTTGGGCGATCTGATAATTCAAAAAAAAATAAAAAAACTGTAACAACATCTTTTCCGCTGTGTATATATGATCGAAAACAATAATTCAAAGGGATTTATCCCGGAAAGGACAAAAACATGAATAACATAGTATCCAGAATGATCAAGACCCTTACCGCAGCAGCTTGCGCAGCATCTTTAATGCTTTCTCCGCTCATGGCCACCCCTGTATATGCCAAGACAAGCTTTCAGTCCGCCTTCAGTATATCAAGCGGATACAGCAACAACTACGGAACAGTATATACAAACGGCGAGGATGCCTGGGTACAGGTTAAGGTTAAGGGCGACAATCCCGTAGATATCGAGTTATGGGATGAAAACGGTCACAGAGTATATATGGAAAGAGAAGCAGTCGGAGGAAACAGCAGCCGCTGGTTCTATCTCGGCAAGGATCACAGCACATACAAGATCTACTGCCCGCCCAGTTATATCGGCTCTTCGAAAGTGACTCTGACAAAATCCAAGGACTGCAAGAAAATGGTTCTGAAATAAAAAAGCTTCTCCCGGTACCGTACGGTGCCGGGAGTTTTTCTTCATATCAGGAGCTGTATGATCGTCTCAGCCACACTCCCCGTAGTATTCGGGGCTATAATATCCGTAAATCTGTCCTTTACCTCCTGATGAGCATTAGCAGGGGCGAAAGATCTCACCGCATGATCTGCCATAGGAAGATCGTTCAGATAGTCGCCGAATACCACGGTTTCCTCCGGTAAAATACCATATTCCTTCTGAAGTGCCCGGATCCCGTTTCCCTTTGAGACTCCCTTTTCATATATGTCTATCCAGACAAAGGCTGTTACCAGCACACAGATCTCATCATTATCATATTTTCTGAAGAAGGGATAGATATTTTTCTCTATATCATCAAAATACAGAAGAGCGAACTTTATGACCTGATCCGGTATACTGTCAAAGCTGCTCTCCCTCCATGACGGATAATATTTTGAAAGCTCCTTCTCCATATCCGGAGTAATGTCCTCTGTGTGCTCCACCCATGCTCCGTTAACCCCGCAGGCTACAGGAAGCAGACCCTTATGCTTTCTCATCTCTTTTATTACCGGATCGTACTTCTCATACGAAAGGATCCTGTGAAGGATACATCTGTTTTTTGAAAAAACCCGGGCCCCGTTATCGGAGATGAAAGATATTTCATCAGAGTATCCTCCTAAAGTCCTCCTCATGCCCTCTACTGCCCGTCCGCTTGCGGCAGCGAATATGACCCTCCGGTCTTTCATTAACTGCAATGCCTCTGCAAAACGCGGAGGAAGTTTTCCCTCTCCGTCCAACAGACAGCCGTCCATATCCGAGACAACGAGTTTTATCTTGTCATTACACGATGCCATACCGTATTATGGCATATTCCATGGTTTTCGTCCAATGATCATGTCTCTTTTAATCCTCTCTCCGCGCTGCCCCCTCGTTTCCGGTCCCCGGTTTTCTTGCGGGCGATCAGAAATCTCAGTATAATAATGTGTTACCTGTGTCAACTCATGCCATTATGGTAACGGAGGGACAGAACATGAATAAAAAACATACCCCCGGTCTTGTATACACCAGCGAAAAGTGCATCGGCTGCAATAAGTGCATACGGGCCTGCAGCTGCATCGGAGCGAACATCTCTACGGAGCCGGACGAGAACGGAAGATCCCGCATCGAGGTGGACGGAAGCCGCTGTGTAGCCTGCGGTGCCTGCTTTGATACCTGCGAGCATGGGGCACGGGTTTTCCGGGACGACACGGAGCGCTTCTTCGAGGATCTGAAAAACGGCGAAAAGATATCTCTCTTGATCGCCCCTTCCTTCATCGCAAATTATCCGGATCAGTACGCCTCCATCCTTGGCGGCCTTAAAGCCCTCGGTGTAAACCGGATGATCAGTGTTTCCTTTGGCGCCGATATCACCACCTGGGGATATATCAATTATATTCAAAAGCACGATTTCACCGGCGGCATCTCACAGCCCTGTCCGGCCGTGGTACGTTATATAGAGCAGTACATTCCGGAGCTTTTGCCGAAGCTCTTCCCGGTACACAGTCCGCTCATGTGCGCTGCCATTTACGCCGTGAAGGAACTCGGCATCAAGGATAAGCTCGCGTTCTTAAGCCCCTGTATCGCAAAAAAGATGGAGATCGAAGATCCCAATACCCACGGATATGTCTCCTACAACGTGACCTTTGATCATCTTATGAAATATGCCGCATCCCACGGCCTTAGCGGTGAGCCGTGCACGGATGAAATCGAATACGGACTGGGCTCCGTATATCCTATGCCCGGCGGACTGAAGGAAAATGTTTTCTGGCTTCTCGGGAGTGACGTTTTCATCCGGCAGATCGAGGGCGAGAAGCGGATGTATCATTACCTTGAAAGAAACAGCGCAAGGATCCGTGAAGGAGCGACACCATATCTCTTCATCGATGCGCTCAACTGTGAAAACGGCTGCCTGTGCGGTACGGGTACGGATATGCGTCTGTCCGTAACGGATGATGCCATGTACCATCTGCACGATGTCGAAGAACGGGTTAAGCACGATCCGGGCTACAGTGCCTGGACACAGGAAACATCCCCCGAAGAACGCCTGAAAAGCCTGAATGACCAGTTCTCCGGACTGAAGCTTGAAGACTACCTGCGTTCATACACGGACCGGTCAAAGGACTGCGCGATGGAGATACCTGATGATGAGGAGCTTGAGGCTGTCTTCGTCGACATGAATAAAAAGGATGAAGAATCCCGCCATATCAACTGCTCCTGCTGCGGTTATGACACCTGCCGGGATATGGCGGTCGCCATATACAACGGCTTTAATCACAAAGATAACTGCATCCATTTCCTGAAGGATATGGTAGAGCTGAAGGCCACAAGGACAGATGTCATGACGGGACTTCCAAACGAGACCGGCTTCCGAAGCTTCATCACGCACAGAAAATCCGACGGAACGCTTTCAGACTACAATGCTTTCTGCATCAATCTCAAGAATTTCGGCCTTATCAACCAGAGATACGGAAAAAAGAACGCGGACAAGATCCTTGTCCGTTACGCTGATGCTCTTTCCTCCTGTGCCGGTCCGAGGGAATGCGTTGCCAGACTCTCCGGAGACAGCTTCGCTGCTCTGCTTCTTCGGGAAAAGACACAGAAATTCCTGGAGCTCCTCGAAGGCGTGGAAGTCCGTATCACTGTCGAAGGAAAGAAGCAGCCGGTCATGATCCAGGCTGTGACGGGCTGCCTTGATATCACCGATGCTTCCATGGACAGCGAGGAAGTCCTCGGTATGTGTACCACCGCGCTGAATGTCGCAAAGAACCAGCTGCATGTCCCATACACTTTCGCGACCCCGGAAATGCACGGAAGCATAATGGAACAGAAGCAGATCGCGGAGCTCTTCCCGAAAGCTTTGGCGGACGGAGAATTCCAGACCTATTACCAGCCCAAGGTTGATACTGACACCAATACCATTGTCGGTGCAGAGGCCCTTGTCCGCTGGGTCCGAAACGGGAAAGTCATTTCTCCCGGCGAATTCATCCCGGTACTCGAAAAGGACGACAGTATCTGTAAGCTTGATTTCCATATCTTCGACCGGGTCTGCCGCGATATCCGCAGCTGGCTGGATAACGGCATCGAACCGGTCAGGATCTCGACGAATTTTTCCCGCAAGAATCTTTCTGTACCTGGTTTTTCTGCCCATATCAGCGAGATCCTCGCACACTATGAGATCCCGAAGCAGTATATAGAGGTGGAGCTCACCGAGACACTGAGTGAGGAGGAAAACGAAAAGCTGAGCCGATTCATACGGGATATGCATGAAGCAAATATTGTAATGGCGATCGACGACTTCGGCACCGGCTATTCTTCATTAAACCTGCTCAGGGAATTCCCTGCGGATGTGCTGAAGCTTGATAAATCTTTTGTTGACAGGCGGATAAACGGCAAGCGGGACAGCATAGTGGTCTCAAATATCGCAAAGATGGCAAAGGAGCTTAATATGAGCGTCATAACCGAGGGTGTGGAACAGTGGGATCAGGTTGATTTCCTCAAAAGCATCGACGTGAAGCTTGTGCAGGGCTTCCTGTTTGACAAGCCGCTCTCCAGAGATGATTTCGAAGACCGGCTGAAGGATAAGGTGTATAAAAACGTCCCCTGAAACAGGGAGTACTAGGAGATAACCGTTTTCTCATATTCTCCCAGTGCATCCTTAAACAGCTCTGTCAGATGTCCGTCGGGCACCACATCCATGATATCCCTGCAATACTGTGCAAATACAGTCTCGGGATCTGTATCGGCATTCTCAAGCTCTTCGATCGTCATAGTGATCCTGGCATCATCCCGGTCAAAGCCCTTACCGCTCACCTCCAGAAGATTCTTGTACTGTTCCCTGAAGGCAGCAACGGAATCCATACCCACATAGCTGTCCGTAACCTCTAACCGCACATAGCCGTCTTTTATCTCATCATCAAAATCAGCTTCCATAAGCTCCCTGAAGGTTCCTGTGAGAGTAGTCCTCCTGTGAAGCTGCGGTATCGGAATAAGCTTCTGTTCCCAGGTATCAGTATCAACGATCGTTACACTTTTCTCCTGTTTTTCTTCCTTACCGAAGGAATATGCCATCGGTGATCCGCTGTACCGGATCTTACTGCCTATCTGCTGAGGTCCGTGCAGATGACCTAAGGCAACGTAATCAAAGCCGTCAAATACATGCGAGCCGACCATGGTTGCTTTACCCACCTCAGCTGCCCTGTCACTTACGGATGTTTCCGCATTTACAATAAAAGCATGAGCGACCAGAATATTCTTATGATCTTTCGTGAACGATCCCCGGTACTTATCAAGGACGACCCTGTAAGCATCTTCCATTGAATTGACCGTATCAGCCTTATCGGGATAAACAGCCTTTACCTTATCTGTCGAGATCCAGGGCAGAAGGTAGATATCTACATCACCCATGCTTACAGTCTGCGGTTCGTACGACAGGGAGCCCGCTATAAACAGACCGCTTTTTTTAAGAAGCTCATTACACTGGGATATCCTTTCAGCCCCATCATGGTTACCGGCTATCACAAATACCGGGATATCAAGGTTCCCGCATATATAAGTCATAACTTCATCATAGATATGAAGTGCTTCGGCAGATGCAATACTCTTGTCAAATACATCTCCGGCGATCAGTATCCCGTCAGCCTTTTCTTCCACCGCTGTACGGCATATTTTCTCAATAACATATTTCTGATCCTCAGCATATGAGATACCGCCTCGAAACGACATTCCCAAATGCCAGTCGGATGTATGTAAAAACCTCATAACCGGTCTCCTCGTTGCAAGATTTCAGATATAATGTCCCGGTGATATCATTTTTCATTTCATGAGTTTTCGCACAGTCTTTAATAACTCATCCACAATTTCTTCATCACCGTTTTTTATGCCTTCAGTTACGCATCCTTTCATGTGGTAACCAAGCAGCTCCTGATTGAAGCCGTCAATTGCGGAAGCTGCAGACATTGACTGCTGAAGGATATCGTTGCAGTAAACGTCATCCTCTATCATTTTCTCAAGTCCTCTTATCTGGCCTTCCAGGCGTTTCAGACGGTTGGTAAGGGATTTCTTCTGCGCAGCTGTTCTGGCCGTCAATTTATGTGTCATGCGTGATCATCCCCTTCCGCTCATACCACTCCGAGCACCTTGTAATCCTGATCCTCCACTGCCTTGCAAAGCACCTCATCCGCTACCTCTTCACTCAATGTTATGACCGCGGTATTGGCTTTGTGATCCGCCACAGCACTTTCAACTCCTGCTACTGCCTCAAGAGCTTTCTTTACACGGGCCTCACAGTGCTCACACATCATCCCTTCCACCTTAAGTGTCTTTGTCATCATTATTTCCTCCTTTGCTTTTTCATCATCAACATTGCTGTAAACCCTCTCCCCTGAAACAGCACGATGCCTCATTTTATGGCCGCCGTCCGTATCATGCACCTTAAAAAAATTCAGACGAAGCGCATTCATGCATACCGTAAAGCTTGATAAAGACATTGCCGCGGCTCCCCACATGGGATTCATGCGGATACCGGGATATAATCCCGCTGCCATGGGGATGAGGATCAGATTGTAGGCGAATGCCCAGAACAGATTCTCATATATGATCTTAAGCGTTTCTCTGCTGAGCCTTACGGCAGCCGATACATCCGTAAGCTTTGAATTCATGAGGACAACATCCGCCGAATCCACCGCCACATCAGTACCTGCACCGATAGCGATCCCGATATCGGCACGGATGAGAGCCGGAGCATCATTGATCCCATCCCCCACCATGGCAACCCTGCCCCGCTTCTGAAGATCACGAATCACGGATTCCTTACCGTCTGGAAGGACTCCCGCTATGACTTTATCTATTCCTGCCGGCTTCCCGATCGCCCGGGCCGTCCTTTCATTGTCACCGGTAAGCATCACTGTTTCGATCCCCATGTTCTTTAGCTCTTTGACGGCCTTCGCGGAATCTTCTTTGAGCACGTCGGCAACAGCGATCATTCCGAGGAGCTCTCCGTCTCTTGCAAAAAACAGAGGTGTCTTGCCATCTTCCGAGAGAGTCTTTTCCTTGATTTCCATATCCTGATCTATCCTGCATACGGTTCGTATAAACTTTCCGGAGCCGGCATACAGGGTCTGTCCATCCTTCTCGGCAGTTATACCGTTTCCGGGCAGCGCCTTCCACTTGCTCAGCGGGGACACGGGACAGGGCGGATCATCCACTGCGGCTGCAACCGCTTTGGCAAGAGGATGTTCACTCCTTGCTTCCAGCAGATAAGCTGTTGTGATCAGTTCTGATTCCGCAACCCCATCCGAAGGAATGATATCTGTCACCTTGGGTATTCCCGCAGTAATGGTTCCGGTTTTATCAAGTGCCGCTATCCGGACTTTTCCGGTGTATTCCAAAGCCTCGCTTGTCTTAAAGAGGATTCCGTTTCTGGCACCCACTCCGTTACCGACCATGACAGCAACAGGTGTGGCAAGTCCCAATGCGCACGGACAGCTGATGACCAGGACGCTTATGGCCCGCTCCAGAGCAAATGCCGTTCCCGCTCCCTGCACGGCCCATATGATAAATACAACAAATGCAACAGCTATGACTGCCGGAACAAAAACTGCCGACACCTTGTCTGCTGTCCTTGCAATCGGTGCCTTTGTAACAGCAGCATCACTGACCATCTGTATGATCCTTGAGAAGGTTGTATCCTCACCGACACGGCTCGCCTTTGCTCTGAAGGATCCTGACTGATTAATTGTTGCGGCACTTACTCTGTCTCCCGCGGATTTATCCACGGGAATGGATTCTCCTGTAAGCGCCGATTCATCAACAGCAGTATCCCCATCAATAATGATCCCATCTACCGGAATCGACTCTCCGGGTTTCACAACGAATATATCTCCCGCGTGAACTTCATCGATGTTCACCGCAATCTCTTTTCCATCCCGTTCAAGTGTTGCGGTCACGGGCGCCATTTTCATCAGATCCTTAAGCGCATCTGTGGTCCTGCCCTTGGACAGTGATTCCAGTGTTTTTCCGACCGTGATGAGCGCAGGGATCATGGCTGCCGACTCAAAATACAGCTGACCGTGATAAACTTCCATCAGATCCTCATTAGGTATCCCCTGAGTGATCATGACAGTCATCCTGTAAAAGACAAATAAAGACCATCCAAAGGATACGGATGAGCCAAGAGCAACAAGCGCGTCCATATTAGGACTTCCATGAAACAATGATCTGAATCCGGAGATAAAGAAACTCCTGTTTATATACATCACAATGATCGCGATCAGCATCTGGGTAAGCGCAAGTCCCAGATGGTTGTGCTCAAGGAATGACGGGACCGGAAGGCCCAGCATATTATGTCCCATGGTCAGATACATGAGAACAAAAAGAAATCCGACGGACCAGGCCAGTCTCTTTACAAGCTTTGGCGTCTCACGGTCCTTAAGAGCCTCCTCTTCAGCCGCGAGTTTTTCATTTTTTCCCTTATCCTCCGTTCTGTTAAAGGGCTTGGCTCCATACCCGGCTTCTTCCACAGCCCGGATGATATCAGCTTCGCTCACATCTCCTTCGACTCCCATGGAATTGGTGAGAAGTGAGACACTTACGGCTTCTACACCCGCGATTTTTCCTACCGCTTTTTCCACTCTGGCCTGACATGCGGCACATGTCATTCCTGTCACGATAAACTGCGTCATCTGTCCCATATGATGTCACATATTACCGGCTATCCTGACCAGTCTGCTTGTCCCGAGTCTGTGTGCCCCAAGTTCAATAAACTTCTCGGCATCTTCAACAGAAGCGATACCCCCCGCTGCTTTGATCCTGATATCCGGTCCGCAGTGCTTCGCAAGGAGTTCTACATCTTCGAAGGTTGCTCCGCCGGTCGAGAATCCGGTAGATGTCTTGATATATTCAGCCCCCGATTCTGTTACTATCCCGCACATCCTGATCTTTTCCTCTTCCGTAAGAAGGCAGCACTCGATGATAACCTTCAGTATATGGCCGCCGCATGCTTCCTTCAGCTCTTTGATCTCATTAAGGACATATTCATAATTCCCTGCCTTCAGTTCACCGATATTTATGACCATATCAATCTCCGTCGCTCCGTTTGCAAGAGCGTCCCTTGTCTCAAAGACCTTGACTGCAGTTGTTGTGTTTCCGTTAGGAAACCCGATCACTGTGGTGACAGGCATATCCGGACCCATATACTCACGAGCCTTCTTAACGTAATGTGGAGGGATGCATACAGAAGCAGTATGGTACTTCATACCGTCGTCACATATCTCTTTGATCTCATCCCATGTGCATCCCGGAGTGAGAAGTGTATGATCGACCATTTTCAATATTTCTTTCAGTTCCATATAATATAACCTCCCTTTTTTCACAGTTAAACCGGTACAATAAATAGTCCCCCCTACTATTTGAAATATATACTGGGAGGGACTATATGTCAAGATATCCTTTTGAGATAATAAGCCTTTACCACGCCTTTACCATTATCTCTACCGAATCATGCTCCGGAGCGGTTGAAGGAAGAGTGACCTCAAAAGCCGTAGGTACGCCCGGATTAAGGTCTTGAAGATATTCGCCCTCACAAGCCACAAGCTTTCCATCATTTCTCAATAATGCAGAAACGGATATATCTGTTTTCTCCTTATATTCGGAGGTTATCTCTCCGGTCACCTTTGGAAAAAGTTCATTAGGTTTATCCGATATCCTCTCCACAATAAAATCCGTACTCCTTGCCCCATCGTTATCCGCCTCAGTCTCCCAGGACGCGATCGAAAAATCAACGCTCACATCATCTGCCGAACCATAGTCCGAAATCGAAATGAGTCCTGAAAGAGCTATATGGTCACCCGGCTTTATAGACCCTCCGCCTAACTCTTCAGTCCCGAGTATTATTCCGCTTTTATCCCTGGCAGTGATCCTTACTTTAGGAGATACCATCTTCTCTCTCTCATTCCTATTTCCAAGCACAACTCCGGTATGAATATAGTCGTTATCATAAGATTCGCTGATATACCAGCATGTCTCCTCTATGACCGGCCCGCTGTCTTCCGTGTACTCCCCCGTTTCCTGATACATATCACTTTCACCTGTATCTTCATGTACGGACTCCTGCGTGATCACATCTTCACCTGTATCCTCATATTCGGGCTCCTGCGGCATCACGGTTTCACCTGCACCTTCATTTACGGACTCCGCTGCAGCTTCTGTCATGTCATATCCCCTGCCGCGCCCGGACTGCAGCCCGGTAAAGAATGCCGCGAGGCACAGGATAAATACAGCTGCCAAAACAAGGATGATCACCCACGCGCGGCTCTTCCTTCCGGCAGGCCTGGATACGGCGTTACACACTGCGGTCTTAAGCTCTGCGATCGTCTGATATCTGTCCTTGGGATCCATGACGGTCGCCCTGGATATGACAGCGAAAAAACGTCTGTCATCCGGGAACATTTCCCGTATAAGAAGCCCCATGGAATATACATCCGTTCGCGCATCGGATTGAGCAAAGCCATACTGCTCAGGCGCAGCACGCCCGACTGTACCGATCAGCGTAGTGTCTTCTTGCTTTCCCTGATGAAAAACCTTTGCGGCATCATAATCTATGAGCTTGACTACGCCGTCGCCTGTGATCATGATATTTGACGGTTTGATGTCACGGTGGATGATAGGACTTTCGGCACTGTGAAGAAAGCTAAGCGCGTCACAGACATCCAGGATGATACGGATCCTCTCGGATTCACTTAAGGTTCCGGAGGCTAAAAGAGTTTCCAGCGTCTCTCCCTGTATATACTCCTCCAGCACAATGAGTTTCCCGTTCTCTTCCCGGCAGCTGTGTATGGCAGGGATATGCAGGTTACGGTTGGAGATAAGCCACCCGTAGACATCCTTGTCATATGTATCAAGGGTCTTCTTAAGATAGATATGTCCGGTAGTCTCATCTATGAGAAGTCCTTGCGAAGTCTCTTCAAAATGGTATAATTCCGAATAAAATGTCTTTTCGCATTTTGTTTTCAGGTCGTCAGTCATGGCTATTATTCTATTTACGAGTGTCCGGCATGTCAACGCTGCGAAAGGATATGAGGAAGAGGCATATGCTGCCTCAGGAAAGGAGGCCCGCGTGGACAGGGATACCACGGAAAAGCTTACAGACGTACTCTGCCGGATAGACCGCCCCGATGAGCTGCAGAAATATGTTGATGATATCGGAGAGATGCCTGTATACGACAGCTTTCAGGAGTACTACAATTCCCTCCCGCAGACAAAAAGCGTTGAAAAAGCTGCTCTCATAAGGCGTGCCGGCATAGAACGGAGTTACGGCTATCAGCTGCTGAAAGGCACAAGAAGCCCCGGAAGGGACAAGGTAGTATTATTCTGCATGGCCGCCGGGCTTGATCTTCACGAGACACAACGGGCGCTCAGGGCAGCAGGGGAACCTGTTCTTTATTCGCGCAAAAAACGTGACGCCATCCTGATATTTGCCCTGAACGAACAATTAGACGTTGCCGACACACAGGAACTTCTCATGCAGTTTGACGAACAGCCTCTTGAGACAATGAAGCATATCTGACATTAGCTGCCCCGCTGCCGTATGTTTATGATTTAGCCGGTATGACCCTGGCAGCGCGCTTACGACGGGATCACATGCTCGCACGGTAGATGGCAAGCATTGCCTTTTCGTCAAGCACCTTGGCCGAGCCCTTTTCTCCACCCACACCGACAGCGCATTTCTTTGCCATCAGCGCAAGTTCTTCCTCGGCAGGCTCAACACCCAGTTCACGAAGATTGATCGGCATTTCTATACTCCTGTAGAATTCCTCCATTGCCTCTATGCCGGAAAGCGCGATCTCTTCATCGCTTCCGTGATCCTCTACGTCCATTACATTGATCGCGAACTTCCTGAATCTGGCAAGACAGTCCTTAAATACATATCTTGCCCAACTGCCCCAGATGGCTGCAAGCCCCGCACCGTGGGCAACATCATACAGGCCTCCGAGCTCATGCTCAAGCTTATGGGTCATCCAGTCTCCGCCGTCATTTCCGCATCCCGTAAGACCGTTATGTGACAGACTCCCTGCCCACATGATCTCGGCACGGGCATCATAGTTTTTCGGATCATCATGGAGGATCAGCGCATTCTTCTTTACAGTACGCAGGAGTCCCTCTGCCAGAGCATCAGTGATCTCCATGTTTCCGCCGTTGCTGAAGTACCTCTCCATGGTATGCATCATTATATCGGTACATCCGCAGGCTGTCTGATAATCAGGCAGAGTCATGGTAAGCTCAGGGTTCATGATCGCAAATCTCGGGCGGCCGTGATCAGAACTGTAGCCGCGTTTTACAAGACCGTCTTCCTTTGTGATAACGGAAGAATCACTCATCTCGCTTCCTGTCGCCGCAATAGTAAGAATGACCCCGAGGGGAAGGCAGCCCTCAGCCTTTCGTTTATAATCATAAAAATCCCACACGTCGCCCCCGTTTGCCACGCCGTAGCCGATAGCCTTGGCTGAATCTATGGCACTTCCGCCTCCCACAGCAAGCAGAAAATCAACCTTTTCTTTCTTACAAAGCTCTATGCCCTCATACACAAGACCCAGACGCGGGTTGGGCACAGCCCCTCCCAACGTCACATAGCCTATTCCGGCCGAATCGAGGGTATCCGTCACGCGTTTTAAGAGACCTGAGCGGACAACACTCCCTCCGCCATAATGGATCAGTATCTTCTCCCCGCCGAATTCCTTTATAAGATCCGCTACGCGGCTCTCCGTGTTCTTCCCGAATACAACCTTAGTAGGGGTGAAATAGTTAAAATCAAACATCAGTCCGGTCTCCTTTCGCTTTATGCCCTTCCCATCTTGATCGCAAACTTCTTCAGTTCTTCCGGGATGTGGATCGTCTGCGGACATACCTGCTCACAGCTGTGGCAGTTAATACAGCACTCGGGCTGTTTGTCAGCATCAACCGATGCGAGTGCCATCGGTGCGATAAAATCTCCCGATCCTGCTATCATTGCTTCATTGTACAGTTTCAGAAGGAATGGAATATCCAGTTTCTTAGGACACTTGGATACACAATAATGACAGCCTGTACATGGGACAGTCGTCTTGCCGATCATATCGGAGGCGATCTCAAGGACCTGCTTCATCTCCTCATCATCAAGCGGTTTGCTTTCCTCATAGGTTTTGATATTCGCTTTGACCTGATCCAGATCAGACATTCCCGACAGAGTGACCTTCACGCTCGGAAAGTTCTGGATAAATCTGAAAGCCCATGCCGGTATGTCTTCATCAGGCCTTAAGGCTTTCAGCTTTGCTGCGTAGTCATCTGAAAGTGCTGCAAGCTGTCCGCCCCTTACAGGCTCCATGACCCACACGGGGATATTCCACTTATCAAGCAGTTCCACCTTACCCTTGGCATTCTGAAACTGATAATCGAAATAATTGAACTCGATCTGGCAGAATTCCATATCCTTGCCGTATGCCTCCAGGAATCTTATCATGCAGTCAATATCTCCGTGTGCTGAGAAACCAAGGTGCCTGATCCTTCCGTTTTTCTTCTGCTCCATAAGATACTCAAAGATCCCATATTGCGGATCAAGATACTGATTGATGTTCATCTCGCAGACGTTATGGAACATGTAGAAATCAAAACAGTCCACGCGGCACTTTTTAAGCTGCTCTTCAAAGATCTCCTTAACCTTCGGCATGTTTGAAAGATCATATCCCGGGAACTTGGATGCGAGATAAAAGCTGTCCCTCGGGTAGTTTTGAAGCAGTTCACCCACCACCGTTTCTGAATTACCGCCATGATATCCATAAGCCGTATCATAATAGTTGACGCCGTTATCCATACAGTACGCGATCATCTCCCGCGCCTTATCCACATTGATATTCCCGTCATTTCCGCCTATCACAGGCAGTCTCATGTTTCCCATGCCCAAAGCTGAAAGTTTTATCCCCTGAAAATCGGTGTAAATCATGTCCGTCCTCCTGTTTTCCCGATAGCTTTCCTGTCTCCTGTACCAAAAATTATTATATCATAAGCTAACCCCTGTCTGAGAGCATCTTTTCACGTATTTATATGCTATACTCATAAAAGAGATTGGACTTTGATACAACGAATTGCTTCGTTGTTGGACGCCCAAAGTCAAATGGCTTTTTGAACAAGTTCAAACGCCATTTAGACTTTTGGCGTTTGTATCAGCATATGGAAAAGGAGCAGGAATAATGAAGAAATATATCGCCGCATCTGTTTTTACCTTTATCATCCTGACTGGTATTGCGGCCTTTTTTATCATCCGATCCGGCCCGGATACATCAGAAAACACTCTTTCCGATACAGATTCCCCTGCGATGACCCGGATAAACAACCCGGATCCAACGGAAGATATACAGGGAGCTTCCGATGACGGGCAGGAAATGACAGAAAATGTCAGCAGCAATACAGTTCCGGATCCCCCTGCTGTCACAAAGCTGGTCTTTACCGGAGATGTGGAGTTAAGCCCGCCGGTTCAGGCAAAATACGATGGCAACGGAGTAAACGGAGTTGTCAGTGACAGATTGTACTCCATCCTGCATGATGCAGATATAACGATGATCAATAATGAATTCTGCTTCTCCGACCGCGGGGAGAAAAACATGGAAAAACAGTTCACTTTCCGGGTAAACCCTTCCTATGTCAGTCTGCTGACAGATATGGGTGTTGATATCGCGGGGCTTGCGAATAATCATGTGCTGGATTACGGAAAGACGGCCCTGCAGGATACTTTTTCAACACTGGAAGGTGCCGGTATTGAGTATACCGGTGCCGGAAACTCATTGGAGGAGGCCTCAAAGCTGATCGTCATGCCTTGTTCCGACGGAAGAAAACTGGGATTTCTGGCTGCAAGCCATGTCATCCCCTCTGTGGATTGGAACGTGACCAATTCCCAGCCCGGAGAATTCTGTTTTTATGATGAAGCGGATCTGTTACGGTCGATCGAGACTGCAAAACAGGAGGTGGATCTACTGTTTGTAATGGTACATTGGGGTGTTGAAAGCACGACAAAGCTTACGGATTATCAAGTGAATGACGGCCACAGTTTTATTGATGCGGGAGCAGACGCGGTGATCGGCATGCACAGCCATTGCCTGCAGCCTGTGGAAATATATCAGGGAAAACCGGTTTTTTACAGTCTTGGAAATTTCATTTTCAACAAAAGCATTGGATCCGGAGGAGGCGGATGTGTCGAGGTGACGATCCCGGACAACACGGCTCCGAGCTATCGCATCATTCCGACCGTTGCGGTAAACGCATGTACTGATATAGATGAGGCCGGCTTCAGCTACGTTGAAAGCATCTCTGATGGCATCCTCGTGGATCAGGATGGCACGATCACCTGCAGCCCCTGACCCGGCTTAACCCTGATCCTTCTCTTTTACTCTTCCATCGAGCGGTATTCTTTCACGGCTTCCTTCATCTCCGCTGCAGTGAAAGCGCACAGCTTAACATCGATATCATATTCCGGATAAACCTCTGTGAACTTTTTATATGCTCTCAGGCATTGCTTCGCGGACTCTGCCGCCGGATTATCCAATGAGCCTCCGAATATCCCGGAACTGATAAGCGGAAATGAAATACTGTGATAGCCGTTATCCTTCAGCACTATCAGAGAATTATAATATGCATCAAACAGCTCCTTAAAAGCAGCAGGCTTGACGGCAAAGTTTGGCCCTACTGCATGAATGATCGCTTTTGCATTCTTCATATTAAATGCCGGAGTGATCACAGCGTCACCATCATGGAGCGGTGTCTTATACTTGCTGCATGCAGCTGTCAGTTCGGACATTCCGGCTTTTCCAAAGATCACACCACATATGCCGCCTCCTGCCCAAAGGCCGTCATTAGCGGCATTAACTACAACATCGACTTCCTGATCCGCACAGGATGCGTTTAATAATTCTATCTTACTCATCTGATCTGTCTCCCCGTTAAAATACCATGATCTACATTATCTTACAGCGTCAGATGGTCTTTTGTACAGATGGCCTCTTTCGATGTCGCCGGGAAAAGCATATAATATTGCCGTAGAAACAAGACTTAGCCGGTAGAAAAGCCGGATGATACGGAGAATGGACTCTATGAATAAAATTTGGGAATTACTGCATGAAAAGGATACTGTTGTCCTGTTCGATGTTGACGGCACTCTCACCAGTTACAGCTACGGCGAGTATCACGCCCACCACGAGCTGGACTACACGCCGGAATTCAGGGATGTAAACATATACTCAGACTGCAGGCGCCTCGAACCCATATATGAATATATAAAGGATCACGGAACAGAACGTATCTTCTGCATCTCAAGGGAGCCGCACGGACATGAGGAATGGAAGTCGGATATGGTAGAAAGGCTGTACGGGATACCTAAGGACCACTGCTACTATACAATGGATCCGGATGAAAAACCCGGGATTGCCAAAGAGATAATAAAAACGCATTTTCCCGGCATTTCACCCCGCAAAGTAGTCTGTATGGACGACAACGACGTAACCCTCGGACAGTATATGCAGGAAACCGGTTTCTGCACCGCTCATCCCATGATATTTATGGAGCATCTTTGATTTCCGGCTGCAGTCTGAGGTTCCCTTTTTAAAAGATCCGGTCTATTGTGGAGATTGCTTCCTGTATCTTTTTCTCTGCGTCTGCACCGGCAATATCCAGCCCTGTCGCCTTGATAAGCCTTACATCCTGTATTCCGTAGAAGTTTTGTGCCAGTGTCTTTACATATCCGAAGCCATACTCCTCCGGAAAATAGTCTCCCCCTGCTGTTGTAACGTAATATAACGCCGTCGCTTTGCACAGCCCCTTTGGCATGCCTTCGTCCGTATAATAAAATGTGATCCCCGTTACATTTATCTGCTCAAAATACTGTTTGAGCGATGCCGGAAATGACAGATCCCAGAACGGAGCAGCTATTACTATCTTATCCGCTTCAGCAAACTGTCTTGCCAAAGTGAACATAGGATCATCAAGATCATTTCCCGCTATCAGATCATCTCTGCGTTTAAGGAAATCCTCGTCCGTGACAGGGAAGTCTGTTTCAGACAGGATCACCTCTTTAACCGTTCCGGATAATTTCTGAAGAAGTGCCTCCGCTATTCTTTTTGTCCGGGATCCTTTCCGCACGCATGCATTCAAAAATAAAACCAATTAATATCTCTCCCCCGTATGGATCCTTATCTGGCACGATCTCATCGTCTCTAAAGCCGCTTCATGCTTTTCGGGAGTGACCCCGGCACAGCAGGAAGCATCTACGCTTATTTCCACTTCCGGCATGGCGGCTTTCAGAAGAAGTGCATTCGATACCACGCATATATCCGTGCACAGACCGATCAGCTCTATCGCTGTCTCTTCTTTCTCAGATATTTCCCTGATAACATCCACTAGCTCAGTCGATCCGAATGTCGGCTTATTTACGATCACAGCCCCCTTCACCGCTTCTGCAACAGCCGTATCCAGTTCCCATCCCGGAGTACCCTCTATACAATGCTCCACAGGAAGGTTGCGTCCTTCCTGAGTGTTAAGATAATCCCTTTGATGTGTATCTCTGGTAACAAAGATATTCTCCGTATCATATTTCCTGATCTTGTCTACTACTGCGGGAACTATCGCTTCAGCTTCTTTCGTTCCAAGTGCTCCGTCCACATAATCCTTCTGCATATCTACAACTACCAGAATTTTTCTCATTTAATCTCTCCTTCTCTGATTTTCAACCCCTGTCACTGCTGTTTCTTCCCGATCCGCTCAAATAAAGGAAAGATCATGGGATATACGCCCAGGATCAGAAACATGATGACCGCGTACCGTCCCGTTCTGATCAAAAGAGCGGCAAGCCCCGACCCCGCAAGAAACTGCTTATCGAAAGGAAGCTTCAGAAGCGTATTTACGACAAAATATATTATAACTGCACCGAGTACGCGCAGGATCATTGCGGGGATCCTCCGTGTATCCTGATAGTTTACGTACTTCCGCTCAAACCAGATCGACGCTGTGAGCCCGATGATACACCCCAGAGAAGTAAAATAATCGTTCGTCCGCACATAGAAAATTCCCGGGAGCGCAGAAACCAACAGTATCATATAATACAGCCGCTCATTTTTTACATATCGGTCAAGAAGCGAAAAAATCCCGATCACCGCAAAACCCAGCAGCCATCCTGCCAGCACATCCGTCGGATAATGCATTCCGACTATGACCCTTGAAACACCTACCAGTACGGTCAGGACTCCTGCAAGGATATAGAGCCATTTCTTTTTCGCTTTCATAGCCAGCGAAAAGTATAATGCGGGGATAGATGCACTATGCATACTTGGGAAGGAATATCCCTGAGCTGCCACATCATTAGCAGCTCCTCCCGAATCCACGACCAGCGGCTTCACCCTGTCGGGATGCTCCATATATGGTCTGGGCCTCAGTACTACCGATTTGATCATGGGAAGCCAAATATTCACGCACGAAATTATTAATGCCAGCCTCTGTCCGACTTCCTTTTTCCAGCAAAATGCCACTATCAGCACAACTATCAGCAGGCCGGTCTCCGAACCAAGAAAGGCCATCATCTTGGCCAAGCTTCCTGAACCGTTTAAATTAGCCTGCAGCCACTCGATCAACGCCGCTTCCCATTCCATATTCCTATCACTCCTGACATTTTCATATTCTTTTCCGCATTATTATAGCATAATTCCGGTTTTTTCAGTAAACACGGCTTATACTCCTTATACACTGATGATCCGTATTATAACCGTATTGACCCGGCAGATAAAAACAGCTATAAAGAGATTAAGTACTTTTGGCAACATAATCATATGAACGGATTCGTATTATTGTGAATAAAAATGCTCAGATATTGTGAAAATTGTAAAAAAGACTTTGATTTCGAACCTCTCGCTGTCTCCGGCAAAGCTGATCTCATATGTCCCGGGTGCGGATGTATCATAGACAAGAACAGCCGCAATCCTGCAGGGAAAGAAAGTGCCGAAAAGACGGAAGAAGCCATAGGAAATGCATATGCCGGACTTCTTCATCTGTCTTATATCTTTTACCTTGTCATGGGTACAGTGGGTGTGGTCAGCTTTGTTTCCGGCGCATACGGAGTTCTCTATGCAGTATCTCTGGTATCACTGACAGCCTATATATTGCAGCTCTTTACCGGCACCCTGACCTTTGTATCGGGGCTTATCTTCATCCCCGCAGGCGCAGTAATAGGATATATGTATTTCAAAAGCATGGCCGGCGCCTGTCTTGGGATCCATATAGTCTTCCTTGTCAGACACCTTATCCGTGACATTATCTTCCGTCTGATCTTCAGATTTCTTGGTATGGTATCAGACTGATATCGCATTGCCGGCGGCTCAGAGGATCTTTGGATACAGGAATATGATGCATGCCGTCTGCACTATGAGGATCAGGGGGATTCCTATGAAGAACAGAGGCTTCTTTGTCTTATGATGAAAGAGATACATACCGGCGAGCCCCCCTACAGCTCCGCCGACAACGCACAGACCGATCAGCGTAGCCTCGCTGATCCGCCATTTATGATTAGCGGCCTTCCATTTGTCTATTCCGAAGCAGGCGAAGGTTATCACGGAGACGATAATAAAATATGCTGCTATCAGTATCTTTCCATACATTTAGGCTTATACTTCTTCTCCTTCAGCATAGCTTTGTCTACTGTCTTTAACTCTTTTTTATGACCGCTATGGCACAGGGCATATAATGGTGAGATCTTATCCCAAAATCCATCCATATCATTTAAGTTCAGCCTTAAGCATTGCGATCAATTCCTTTACAGACACCTTGTTGTCAGTGTCATAGCTGTCATCATTGACAGTCAGGCATTTCAGCTCTCTGTCAAAAACAGTCTGTGCGACATGATTGTATTCACGATCAAATTCAACAGGGGATTTTGATATCACCGCGCCATTGCCTGTGCTGTGACCAAGCTGAATATAAACTATTCCGTCATGCTCATATACGTTCAGCGTTTCATTCAGCCCCAGAAGATGTTCGAGTTCTTTTCTGTCTTCGAGTTTTTCCTCGAATTTATGCGAGATATCTGCAAGTTTCATGTTCGTAACCCTCCTTGTCCTCTTACAGTACACACCTCATATCAATGGATATTTTATACTTTACTCCGTGCATAGTTCAACTTCCGGTCACCCTCTGTATGCATCAGATATTTTCTCTATCGCATCTATTCTCTGGGACAGCGTCGGGTGGGAATAGTTCAGCACAACTGTTGCCGGATGCGGATTAATACCTGACAGCGCTTCCCTGTTAAGGCGTTTCAGCGCAGATATCAGCGGCTCAGCATAGCCTTCACTTGCCGCAAACGCGTCTGCCTGATACTCATGTTTTCGTGACAGAAAGTTCCCTATGATGCCTATGACAGTAGATATCGGCCAGATGATGATCCCCGTAAGCATCTGCGCAAAATAATAATTCATCCCATCGAAGCCGAATGCTGCATACAGCCCCGGAATATTCAGTACTATGGCAAGTGAAGCAAATACTAATAAAAGATTGCATACTGAAAACGGCAGGCCTTTTATCATATGCCTGTATCTGGCATGGGCAAATTCGTGGGCAAATACCGCCACTATCTCATCAGGGGAATAGGCATTCACCAGATTATCGTCAAGGGATATCGTGTTCCTGTTCCCGATGCCTGTACAGAATGCATTCGCTTTAGTTGTCCTGCGGCTGGCATCCCTGACGACGATCTTCCTCACATGGATCTTATATTTATCGCAGAGTTCCATAAGCTTATCTTTCAACTCTCCGTCCTCAAGAGGATCAAATCTGTTATATATCCTCATGAGCGGTACAATGATCAGCATGATCACAAGCATGATCACAAGCATGGCAATGGTGCACCAGAGTATCGCCATGTTGCCGAACCGCTCAAAGAGTACCATTATAAGCACTATAAGGGCATAGGATATGACACTCCCTATGATAAGATTCTTTACGGCATCCAGCCAAAAGGTCTTCTTCGTTGCTTTATTGAGTCCGTATTTTTCTTCTATCACAAATGTATCATAATAATCGAACGGCAGCTCTATGACCGTATTTATCAGGGAAAAAACCAGTATTACCATCAGATATTGAACGTAGATATTCATGGCTGAGAAAGCACGGAAAAAAAATGCATGAACATTCAGCGCGAGGAGTATCAGGGTCACCGTTATGCTGATGATATCTGATATCATGTCAAGACGGCCGCCTTCTTTTCTATAGGCGAGGAATTTTCTGTATTCCTCTTCGTCATATACATCTTTTACATTCTCGGGCAGTTCCCTTTTCAGGTAGCTGTGATCCAGATAGTCAACAACTGCCTCAAATGCTTTGTCTGAAAGATATAATAATATGATCAAAAGCTTCAACATTCTTCATTACGTCCAATTTCCGGATTGTTCTAAAACATCCGTATTGTACCACACACTTATTAATTTTTCCGATGTAATATCCTAAAATTTAAAAATATATGAGACAGGCTCTTCCTTTCAGCGTATAATGACGTATATATCGCTTACTTTACAATACCTGAGTTATAGATCACCGTAAGGGAGGACGATCATGAGACTGCTTTTAAACCTGTTATGGATCCTGTTCGGAGGATTTCTTAGCGCTCTTGGATGGATAATGGCCGGGTGCGTGTGGTGCATTACTATAATCGGCATACCTGTGGGACTTCAGTGCTTCAAACTGGCATCCATCTCGCTTAATCCATTCGGCAAGGATGTCATCTATGAGGATTCCGGGACAGTATCCTTTTTGCTTAACATTTTGTGGCTGATCATATCGGGATGGGAACTTGCTCTGGGCAACGCGATACTCGGCGTGCTCCTGTGTATAACCATCATCGGTATCCCGTGGGGCAAGCAGTACTTTAAGATCGCTAAAATTGCACTCATGCCTTTTGGAGCTGTTGTTCAGCGTGAGAAGATATTATGATCACCGGCAGGTACAAAATCATCTCCCGCTTATTTTCTAATATGTGATGAGAAGATGCTCGTTTGCCACGTCATTATAGACTTTGCACTCCCTGTCAGATACGTCATATACATGCACTATGTCTGTCAGCTCATCCCCACTCTCAAACTCAGATACTGCATCCTTTGACGCTTGCAGTTTATCCGGTGAGAAATGTATAGTCTTTTCATTATTGAATACAGCCGTGTACAGGATTTCCGCCTCGACGAGATCCTGGAAGATATGGCTGCCGTATGACAGCTCCGGGTTATAGCCGGCCTTAGACTCTTCCATTTCGCAGATTATCTCATATGCACTTATGTCTGAAAACGCAGTAGGCACTCCGAGTTCCGGGGATGTAGTACCCACACGTCCCGGCACGATAAGCATCATATGCTTGTTCATATCCCGGTAATGCCAGTTGATCTTACCGATAAGCTTTGCCACAAGATCCTTTTCCTTATAAGGCATGTTGTAATACTTGACCGGATCCACGTACACGATAATATCCAGTTCAGTCGTCCTGCACATACCCATGGATGCTCCCCTGCTTTCAAGCAGTATGTCCTCTTCCGGGATATCCGGCGGTATCACGGTTCCCGACTTTCCCTTCTGTACCTGCAGCGGACGGCACTGCAGCAGATCTACGGAATACTCTCCGCTCTCAGAAATATTTATGGTAAATTCAGTATCTACCGGGTACTCATACTCCTCCTGGATACAGTGAAGCATCCTCTTCATCTGCTCCATAAGGGTCTTATTTTCTACAAGCCCTTTGCAGGAAATAAACTTCACATCCCTTCGTCTTCCTGTTTCACTGAGCCTTGTCTCTGCTTCATGATCATGTTCCAAAAGTATCCTGTCAAGGTACTCGGGTATGTCAGGCTGTATCTGACGTAGGGACAGTTTTTTCAGGGACTGCTCAGTCATATCGATCACTTCAGCTTTCCCCTGTGAGAACTTATGCTTGTCAGCAGAAGATGAATAAGATGTCTTCTCGGGCATATCGAGATTTACTATCCTGGGATACGAGCCTTCCGTTCTGTCTACCGCTGAAGT
>CACZRA010000392.1 GCA_902783395.1 uncultured Lachnospiraceae bacterium | reverse complement strand
TTCATTCTCGCTGCCGGAAAACTCATACCGCTTCGGAGATTATCATCAAGGCTTTCCCTGAATCCGTCCGACTCGCGGGAAAGGATATCAGCCGCGGACGACAATGCTTCAATGTCATCATTCTCGGTACCGAAACAAAGGCAGTCCACGCAGCCAAGCGCGTTAAGCACCGATACCCCTCCCAGGGCAAAAACCTCGGCGGAAGCGGTCGAATACTGTACCGGAAGCTCGATCACGATATCCGCTCCGTTCTTCATGGCAGCACGCGCTCTGAGTCTTTTACCCATAACAGCGGTATTCCCGCGCTGTGTAAAATCTCCGCTCATGACCGCAACAATAAAATCTGCGGAGGTAAGCTCTCTCACTCTCCGCAGAAAATATGCATGCCCGTTATGAAACGGATCAAATTCAGCTATGACGCCCGCTACCTTCATCCCGTTTGATCGTTTCAGTTGGTATCATCCTCAAGATTGGCTGTATATACGTAGTTCTTTCTCGCTTCGGCATTACTCTCAAGATATTCGTCATAGGTGGTTATCTTATCTACCAGTGTTCCGTCGGACCTTATCTCCATTATACGGTTTGCCGTTGTCTGCACGAACTGGTGATCATGGCAGGAAAAGATGACAACCCCCGGATATTTGATAAGTCCGTTGTTAAGTGCCGTAATGCTCTCCATATCGAGATGGTTTGTGGGCTCGTCAAGCAGGAGGACGTTTGCCCCCGAGATCATCATCTTTGAGAGCATGCAGCGTACTTTTTCTCCTCCCGAAAGCACCCTCACCTTCTTTACCCCGTCCTCACCGGGAAAGAGCATACGTCCGAGGAAGCCTCTCACATAGGTCACGTCCTTCTCAGGTGAATAACCCATGAGCCATTCCGTGATGTTATAATCATTATCAAATTCCTTTGAATTGTCCTTCGGGAAATATGCCTGCGAGGTAGTGACTCCCCACTTGTACTCGCCGGAGTCAGGCTCCTCCTCACCCATGAGGATCTTCATCAGCATGGTTATCGCCTGTTCATTTGCCCCTACAAGGGCTACCTTGTCATTACGTCTCAGCGTAAAAGTCAGGTTATCCAGAAGGATCTTACCGTCCTGGTATTTCGTGAGCTTCTCGACCTTCAGCACTTCGTTTCCGATCTCTCTGTCAGGCCTGAAATCCACATACGGATATTTTCTCGAAGAAGGCTTGATGGTATCCAGCTCTATCTTTTCCAGAGCCCTCTTCCTGGATGTGGCCTGTTTTGACTTCGAAGCATTTGCCGAGAATCTCGAAATGAATTCCTGCAGCTCCTTGATCTTTTCTTCCTTCTTTTTATTTGCTTCCTTCATCTGCTGGATAAGGAGCTGAGATGACTCAAACCAGAAGTCATAATTTCCCGAGAAAAGCGTTATCTTACCGTAGTCTATATCCGCAGTGTGGGTACACACCTTATTCAGAAAATACCTGTCATGCGATACGACTATGACCGTATTCGGAAAATCAATAAGGAACTCCTCCAGCCACTCGATAGCATCGAGATCAAGGTGGTTTGTAGGCTCATCAAGCAGAAGTATATCCGGATTTCCGAAAAGTGCTCTCGCAAGCAGCACCTTGACCTTTTCCGATCCGGCAAGATCTCCCATGAGGGCATAGTGCAGAGAGGTGTCTATCCCGAGGCCGTTCAGGAGCGACTCGGCATCACTTTCCGCCTCATATCCGTTCATCTCGGCAAATTCTCCCTCGAGCTCGGCCGCCCTCATCCCGTCTTCATCGGAAAAGTCCGGCTTTTCATATATCGCCTCCTTCTCCTTCATGACCTCATACAGATGCTCATTCCCCTGTATTACCGTATCAAGAACCGTCTGTGAATCATATTTGAAGTGGTCCTGCTCCAGCACCGATATACGCTGTCCCGGAGTGACCTCAATATCACCGTTTGTTGTTTCAAGCTCACCGGAAAGAATCTTTAAGAAAGTTGATTTTCCTGCGCCGTTGGCACCTATGATGCCGTAGCAGTTGCCCTCTGTAAATTTGATGTTCACATCCTCGAAGAGTGCCTTCTTTCCTACCCTGTATGTTACATTATTAGCTGCGATCATATCCAAACCCCTTATTTTATAATGTTTTTATCTGTCCGGAATCCTGCGGTTCCTTCCCAGGATACACTCATCCGGCTAAAAGATTATAACTTATTATCCTGCATTTTCATAGTAACCGATCAGTTCTTAAAGGAATGGATCGGTGCCGGTATGCGGCCGGCACGGCTTACAAAATCTTCACATGAAAATGTGTTTACGGGGATTACGGGAGCATGCCCCAGGAGACCTCCGAATTCCGCATGATCACCTGTCCCCTTTCCTATGACCGGTATGAGCCTTGCTGCCGTAGTCTTCTGGTTCACCATTCCCAGAGCCAGCTCGTCAGCAAGTATCCCGGATATTGTGGAAGCAGGCGTATCCCCGGGTATAGCTATCATATCAAGCCCGACCGAGCATACACAGGTCATTGCTTCAAGCTTTTCAATAGTCAGCGCTCCGGCCGACACCGCATCGATCATCCCCTGATCCTCGGACACGGGAATAAAAGCTCCCGACAATCCGCCAACAGAGCTTGCCGCCATGATGCCGCCCTTTTTCACCTGGTCGTTAAGAAGGGCAAGGGCAGCTGTTGTCCCAGGCGCCCCGGGGTATTCCACCCCGATCTCGCGCAGGATATCGGCTACCGAATCTCCTATGGCCGGCGTGGGTGCAAGTGACAGGTCTATGATGCCAAAGGGTACATCCAGTCTTCTTGACGTCTCCTGCGCCACGAGTTCCCCGACCCTTGTGACCTTAAAC
>CACZRA010000391.1 GCA_902783395.1 uncultured Lachnospiraceae bacterium | reverse complement strand
ACTGAACCTTCCTCCGGCTCTATCTCTCCCAACTCCTCATTCTCGAAATGAATATCGTAGGCACGGGCAGTTTCCTGATCAAGACTGCCATCCACAGCCTCATCAGCCTTCTCGATAGCCTCATCAGCCTCATCGCTTCCTGTAAGATCTTTTACGACAAACACCGCATCATCGGGAACGGCATCCGCTTTTTCAAGAGTTGCCTTTGCATAAATATACTGATCTTCATATTCATATACGCGCTTCTCTGCTTCGTCTGCGGAGACCGTCTCCTCTTCTTCTGCGGCTGCCACGCCCTCTGCATAGGTCATGACGATCACGGAATCTTTTACGAGCTGCGTCCATGAAACTTCATCTGTGTTCTTTTCTTTTATATCTTTATCTGTGGTTATGGAATAGATCTCCGTACCGTCGACATCTTCGGTAAGGATAGCGGTGATATCATAGTCTTCGTCATTTATGTTTATTGTGGTCTTTGTATAGGTGTGGTCTTCTATCTCAGGTGCTTCATCTTTAAATATGTAAAGATAGCCCGGATCGATATCGAGATCCTCAGTCCCCTTAAGCGCCGAGCCGGTCCGGTCGTCGACATAGGAAGCACGGAGCCTGATGTCTACAACCTCTTTTCCTTCATTCTCTATGTCTCCTGTATCCTCATCGACGACCTCTCTTTCCTCATCGATGAGTTTATCATCCGGGGTGTCCGCCTCACCTTCTCCGGTCTCCTGTACATCCGGAGCCGGCTGGACTCTCTCCTCATTATCCAGCGAGGTCTTGTCTATATCCTCACCGGGTACGACATCGGTCACTTCCGCGTCATCCGCATATGCGTATGACTGCGTCCGTAATCCGAAGACACTGGCCGCTGCCGAATACAATGTCTGCGACAGCATTGTGACCAGCAATACCGCTACAATCAGTTTTTTGCTCGATCTCTTCATAGTTTTCACCTCTCCAAATAAACCACAACAGAAAATCAATTATCGCGGGTCAGATTGTATACAAAAAAATACAATATGACTCATTCTCATGTTAACATAGAGAGTTTTTCGCTTCAATTCGCCAAAATGCTAATTTTCAAACGTTTAATTAGGCACTTTGACGAAACTGTTAAGAAGTTTTCGTAAATTTTTATGCAGTTTTACTTATGTAAATATGTTATGAAAACCACACGATATTGTGGTCAGAGCAAAAGAATATACATCTATATTGTAATCATCCCTTACCGGAAGGGGATCACAGCATTATGACCAGCCGCAGACAATGTACTTTTTTAAACGCAAGAGGAGCGGGGAATCCCCGCTCCTCCGTTACTCATTATTCTTTTCCGGCCTTTGCCTTAGCGCGTTTCCTTCTGCGCCGTGACTTCTTCTTTCCTTCTTCATCCTCTTCGTCATCGTCATCCGAGTATACGAAGCTCATGGCTATAAGTCCTGCCGCACAGAGCACCATGATCCAGAAGTTGAGCGTAAGGTCATCACCCGTCACAGGCGACATCCTCTCGCCGAGCACTCCCGCTTCAGGGTTCTTCCTGACTCCGAGCACGTCTGATACGAAGCCGCCTTCTCTCGTACCGAGGACTCCGGTCAGATATCTGCTGCTGTCGCTCGTCGAGCTCGTAGTCCTGCCGCCGGTTCCCGAGGAAGTGGTGCTCGTGGTACTTGATGTAGTAGTCCTCGTTGAGCTTGACGTACTTGTGGTCGTACTGCTCGTCGTCCCGGTAGAAGAGCTTGTGGTGGTACTGCTCGTAGTAGACGAACTTCCGGGCGGCGGAGGCGTCTTGTCATTCCTGATATAGTGATCAAAGAGGTATCCTGTGCTGCCGGGCGTATTATGCGTAGCGTCTATAACGAACGTAAATACGTTGTTCTCAGGCAGAGCATATCCTGACGGAGCTTTCGTTTCCTCAAGGTAATAGTTGCCCCACGGCAGATCAGTGATTTTGATCTTTCCGTCACTTCCGGATTCATAATCCTTGAATTTATAGACCACACCCGTATTTGAGATATACCTTGATACCGCCCTTGCTCCCGCTGTATAGGGTTTATCAGAATACAGCGTGAATTTTGCTCCGCTTAAAGGCGCATCCGTATCGCCGTCAACCTTGACGATATTGTAGGCACCATACAAAGGCGCATCCTTGAAGTAGATCACATCCTTAGCCCAGCCGGACTGAGCCCCTTCCTGTGTGACCGTACCGTCATCGTTCACCGTGAAGTATACAGGCACAGACGACAGTGCATAGCCCTCAGGCGCCTTGGTCTCCACCATCTTGTATCTTCCGGGCGTGATGCCGACCTTGCCTTCCTTCCTTGTACCGTCGATAGCGACCTCAAGGTTCATGCCGGACTTAAAGCCCTTCATCTGGAATCCTCCCTTGACCTCACCGCCCTGGGCATCAACCTCATAGATATTGAACTCAGCACCTTCGATATTCTTAGGATCAGCCGACGTATCCTCAGAAGAATACTTCCTGATCTCAGCTCTAATTGATGTATTAGTCACTATGAAGCCGTCCAGCGTCACATCCGATCCGTCGCTTGCCTTCACGGTCACCTTGCCCTGCTTCACGTCAGGCTCTTTATAACCGTCCACTCTGGTCTCCTGTACCGAATATTCGATCACATTGTATGCGTTGTTGATATCGTATACAGGAAGATCCTTGAAGATCACCGTGTCGGTCGTGCTGCCGGCAGGAAGCTTCAGCGTCTTCACGGGCTGTTTACCCTTACCGCTGTCCGCGTACAGCGTGAATGTGACATCAGGATGCACAGCCACGGACTTGGCCTGAGCTTCATTCCATATCTTCTTCACCGGGATATCGATTTTCTTCTCCTCCACAGTATTGATGAAGCTGAATGCATAATCATGACCGGATATCGTGGAACCGAGCGCCTTGGTGGTGGTGTAACCCTCTACCTTGATCTCATCCACCTTGTACTCATAATCTATGTACCTGTAATTCGCATGGTCATATACATGCTTAGGCAGATGGTCATCGGTATACCTGTAGGTTCCGTCCGCCTGCAGCATGATCTTCACAGGCTCACCGTACCTGACCCATCCTTCTTCACCGCTTCCGGCTTCTCTCTGGTAGATCTGCGCCGTAGCCACAGGCCTTTCCGTCTCTCCCTTGAGAGTGCCGTTCCAGGTCTTGGTGATGCTGAGCCTGCCGAAGCTCTCTTCAGGCTTCTTATTTGCAATCTCATAGACCTGCGTCTGGGCCCTTCTCTCACCGTCCACCGTGTAGCTTCCGTCCTCATTGACCGTTATCTCGACATCCGGCGCCTTCTCGTATCCATCAGGTACCTTCGTCTCAGACAGCACATAGGTGCCGGCATCAGGTGTCTTTATGGTCACGGGAGCCGAGCCCGGCTTGAATGTCCAGTGTCCCACCTCCTGACTGAAGATGCCAAGAGCAACCTTCTGCTTAAGCGTAAGCACCGCCTCAATGTTGTCCGGCAGATTCTCACCGAGGAAGGTCTTGGATATCTTCATATCCTTATTCATCGTATTGACGAAATCAAACGCCGCGACATCTCCGGGTTCATCCGTCACCAGCCTGCCGTATTCATCGCTGTCCGTAACGTTCACGGTGAAGGTCTGGTCATCTCCAAGTGTAAAGCCTGAAGCCAGATCACTGTCTATAAACTCCTCACGGACAGTAAACTGATAGCTGCCGGTTTTGCTGAAGGTTATCGCCTTATCAAAGGCGATCCTGCCGTCAGCGTCCACATATCCTGTACTGGTCTGTCCGTTCCCGGTCACGACGAACCTAAGGTTTTTGAGCTCATCCGCATGCTTTGCGAGGCTCTCAGCCACGCCGTCCGCATACCTGAGGATCTTGTTGCCGGAAATAACGACTTTGCCGCTCTTTGAAAGCGTATTGACGAACACGACATCAGCCCTGTCCGCATCCGCGGAAGTACCGGCGCCGAACAGGCTCTTAAGCTTTTCAAAGATATTCTCAGCCTTTTCCACAGGCTCCTTCGTCTTCCTGACCGCTTTGGTTACATTAATGATCTCCCTGCCATTCTCCACAGCGCCGCTCTTTGAAAGCGTCATCTCTATGATCGCCGTATCGGTGTCGTCCGAGACAGCACTTATTCCCGAAGGTCTCTCCTTCAGATAGAAGTACCTGACCACCGGATCATCCGTGTAGTTTCCGTTCCTGTCCCTCAGATCGTCATCGGTGAATGAGAAGTCAAACGTCTCTGTCTGTCCCTTGCTCCTGACAGTCTTCGTACCAACCGGGCTTCCCTTATCATCATAAAGCTCAAATGTGAAGCCATCGGCCGGATACTGCGCAGACTCTTCACCGCCGTCAAGAAGCTGCTTGCCCACGCTCAGAGTAGTTGAGCCCTCTGCAGAGTAAGCATTGACAAATACGACATCCGCAGCGCTCACGGGATTTCCGTCCTTATCCCTGTACTCGACCGCTGTGTCAAGCTGCAAAGTCTCAGTATTATTTGTGACCGTCACAATCACGGTATACTCGGCATCTGAATAATCAACCCCCGCCTTTCTCTCCGTTTCTTTGACGGACTCCTTCAAGGTATACTTGTATTCCTTTGATTCGCCTGCCTTTATCCCTGCCTTCTCGTTGTCATACGTAATGCTCGGGAAGACAACATCGGCTCCGTTATTATTAACCGTTATTCCTGCGGCCGGGACGTTGTCACCGGGATCATTCGAAGAATCAGGTGTAAGTGTAAACGTATAGTCATTCGTATATGCCCTGCGCTCGACCTTCTTCTTCGCGGATACCGTCGCCTGACCGGGACCGGACTTTGTGTTAATAAAGCCGATCGGGTCATTCTCCTCCCCGGTCCTGGTTTCCACCTTGAGCGTACCGTCTCCGTTATCTGAGAGTTTCACAAATACATCATACTCATTTGTATCGTAATCAAATCCCGGAACTCCCGTATCGTTCTCCTGCACATGATAGACAGGCTGCAGATCATTCTTCACATCCGCAAGAGTGAAGCTCGTGAAGCCGTCCCCGGTCGGGAATGACCACGAACCTCCTGCCGCAACAGCGGCATTCTTTGAAACGGCATCTCCCTTGCCCGTGCGCGTGATAAGCACCTCAAACATATTGCCGGGTACAGAGCCCGTATTTGTGCTCTTCGTGCCGTCGAATGTGAAGCTGCCCTCAGCATCATAGCTGTTCTCAAAAGTCAACGTAAATTCAGCCGCTTTGCTGCCGGATATTTCATTCACGAATTCAGGATCGCTGCTCGTAGTTATCTTCTTTGTCAGTCCGCCCTTTTCGTCATCCGTAAGCTCCACGGTCACGGTCCTGGGATCTGCATATGTTATGCCGTTCTGCGATACCTTTGATGATGCGGGTATCCAGCTGCCATCCTTCAGGTAAAGCTCGGTCACCTTATAAGTGTGTGTCCCGGCCGATGTGTAATTAAATGCCGGCAGCGTTTCACTTCGGTGCCCGTAATCCAACGTCACTGGGCTGCCCTGGATTTCTTTACCGTCTTCCCTTACCTCGAATCTGAACTCCGCGCCATTCGGCCAGTAATCATCTGTCATTTCCTTTCCGACCGTAAGGCTGAAGCTTCCGTTCACCGCATAGCTGTTTGTTACCGTATTTCCCTTAGGATATGCTATATCAGCTACTGCTATCGCCGATCTGCTGTCATTGTATGCCACGTTAACAGTCACGGGATAAACCTTTTTGTCATAGGTCATGCCGTTCCCGTCAACTCCCGACTCCTT
>CACZRA010000390.1 GCA_902783395.1 uncultured Lachnospiraceae bacterium | reverse complement strand
GGGCTTTGCGGGATATTCGCTTTTCCAGAATCTCATTGTCGGAGGGCAGACTAAGGACGGAAGGGACGCAACAAACGATCTTTCTTTTATGTGCCTTGATGCGACAAAGCATGTATTCCTGCCGCAGCCTTCGATATCGATAAGAGTCTGGAACGGCTCTGCGAAGGAGCTCCTTATCAGAGCGGCCGAGGTTACGCGCACGGGTATTGGATTCCCGGCATACTATAATGACGAGATAATTATCCCATCAATGGAAAACCGGGGGATAGGCATAGAGGAAGCAAGGAATTACTGCATCATAGGCTGTGTGGAACCTCACGTGCCCGGGCAGGAAGACGGGTGGCATGATGCGGCTTTCTTTAATATGTGCAGACCGCTTGAGATGGTATTTACAAACGGGATAGATAACGGCGAGGTCGCAAGCATACAGACGGGTGATATAGAAAGCATAAAAACATACGAAGAGTTCAAAGAAGCATATAAAAAGCAGATGGATTATAATATCGCCCTGCTTGTAAATGCGGATAATGCTATAGACAGAGCACATGCGGAAAGATGTCCTCTTCCTTTTGAATCCGCCCTGATAGATGACTGCATAACAAGGGGAGTCCCTCTTCAGCAGGGCGGAGCCAGATATAATTTTACCGGCCCTCAGGGCTTTGGCATAGCTAATGTGGCGGATTCATTGTATGCAGTGAAGACGCTTGTATTCGAGCAGCATAAGTTCACGCTGAAGGAGCTTAAAGAGGCCATGGCGATGAACTACGGGCAGGGATTTGACGGGGTGACTGCAAAGGAAGCGGCGCTTCAGGCGGCAAAAGTGATGGCTTCCAGGGGAGAAGAGGTGAGTGCCGATGTCATATCATCCATCATTCAAAATGTGCTTACCATGCGGCTTCCGGCAGAAGAAAAGAAGCGCTATGAAGAGATACGCGATATGATAATCGATCTTCCCCATTATGGTAATGATGTAGATGAGGTGGATGAGATAGCAAGGGAAGCGGCATATTTTTATACAAGGCCTCTTCCTCAGTACCGTAATCCGCGCGGCGGCATCTTTCAGGCGGGACTGTATCCGGTATCAGCAAATGTGCCTTTAGGTATGCAGACGGGAGCCACTCCTGACGGAAGGCTTGCGCATACTCCGGTGGCGGACGGGGTGTCGCCTACGAGCGGGTATGACCTCAACGGACCAACGGCGTCCTGCAACTCAGTGGCGAGACTTGATCATGCTGATGCTTCGAACGGAACGCTCTTTAACATGAAGATACATCCGACTGCAATGAGCACGGATAAGGATCTCGAGGATTTTGTTTCCCTGGTGCGGGGCTTCTTCGATCAAAAAGGAATGCACATGCAGTTCAATGTGGTAGACCGCGAGACGCTGATAGATGCGCAGAAGCATCCGGAGAAATATGCGGGACTTGTGGTAAGGGTCGCGGGGTACTCGGCGCTCTTTACGACTCTGTCAAAATCACTGCAGGACGATATAATAAAGAGGACGGAGCAGGGACTGCACAGATAAGATATGGAAGACTACGGTTATCTTAATGTAAAAGGCAGGATATTTGATATCCAGAGATATTCGATCCATGACGGAATAGGGATTCGTACCATTGTATTCTTAAAGGGATGCGCCCTGCGCTGCCGCTGGTGCTGCAACCCGGAATCACAAAGCTATGATACAGAGACAATGATGATGAACGGCAAGCCGAAGGTCTGCGGGAAAGATGTGACCGTACGTGAGGTCATGCAGACCGTGAGACGCGACATGCCGTATTACAGCCGCTCAGACGGCGGATTGACACTTTCGGGGGGAGAGAGCCTGCTGCAGCCGGAATTTGCGGAAGCGCTTCTTCGGGCGGGCAAGGCTCTCGGTGTCAATACCGCGATGGAGAGCATGGGATTTGCCAAATATGAAACTATAGAGAAAATACTGCCGTATCTTGATACATATCTTATGGATATAAAACACATGGATCCCGGGAAGCATAAGGAATGGTGCGGCAGGGAAAACATCATGATGGTAGAGAACGCGAGAAAGATAGCGTCAAGCGGGATGACACATCTAATCATACGAGTTCCTGTGGTGCCGGGATTTAACGATACGGAAAAGGAACTTACGGACATAGCAAGATTCGCGGATTCGCTTCCGGGCGTGGAGGAGATAGACATATTACCGTATCATAATTTTGGAGAAGGCAAATATACCGGTCTGGGAAGGCCTTATCCCATGGGCAGCGCAGAAAGACCTCCGGCAGAAAAGATGCAGGGCTTCAGGACAGCGATAGAGCGCGCAACAGGCCTTTATTGTCAGATAGGCGGCTGATCATGGAGCCTAAGATAGAGGTAGTGCATAACTGTGAAGGCGGGGAAGGACAGGTAACATTCAGGCATCTTCAGGGGACATGCAGTATGCCGGAGGCCTGTAAGCTGTATGCGGAAATAACTGCTTATCCCGGATCTTCCATCGGCTGGCACGTGCATAACGGGGACAGTGAGATATATTATATTTTATCCGGTGTTGCTGAATATAATGACAACGGGAGGGTGAGGCGGGTCTATCCTGGAGAGATGACTTATACTTCCGACGGAATGGGGCATGATATACGTCCCTTTGGCAGGGAACCGCTTGTATTCATGGCTTTGATAATAAGATCTTAAACAGGAAAAAGGAGGCTGAAATGATAAAGACATTTAAGATGAAACTGTATCCGGGACAGGAGAAAGAGTATGAAAAAAGGCATAATGAGCTGTGGCCGGAAATGGTCGATATGATCCATGAGCACGGCGGAAAGAACTACACGATCTGTCTGGACAAAGAAACCCTGACGCTTTTCGGTTATATCGAGATTGAAGATGAAGAGCTCTGGGCAAAAGGGGCTGATACCGCGATAAACAGAAAATGGTGGGATTTCATGGCGGATATAATGGAGACCAATCCCGACAACAGCCCTGTGGCTGTAGATCTTCCGGTGCTGTTTCATTTGGATTGAAGTGGAAGTCTTATCTCTGCTTCAGTGCCTTCGTTAATAACGGAACGATAGGTGAGGCCATAGCTTTCACCGAAAAGCATCTGCAATCTGCGATGGGTATTGAACACGGCGATGTTCGTACCTGTCGCGTTTTTATTATCTCCCGACAGAACTCTGGCAAGTGTTTCTCCGTCCATGCCTACACCGTCATCGGATATCAGGATCACGGCGTCCTCTCCGTCTTCCCATCCGGCCACCACGATGGTGCCTTCCTGTGATTCCTTTTCCAGTATACCGTGAAGTATACAGTTTTCGACTATGGGCTGAAGGGTGAGTTTGGGCAGCCTTACAGCCGTCAGCTCGTCAGGTACATCTACGGTAAGGGTTATCTTATTCTCGAAGCGCATGTTCTGAAGCTCTATGTACAGCCGGACATGTTCTATCTCTGAACGAAGATCCGTTATCGGATCCCTGCGGCTTAAAGTGAGTTTATAAAAGTTCGAAAGTGTCTGTATGGCATGAGTGACCTTTTCCTGTTCGCCGGACTGTGAAAGCCAGTTGATCATGTCCATGGTATTGTATAAAAAGTGCGGATTGATCTGAGCCTGCAAAGCGTTGAGTTCGGATATCCTCAATTCCTCGGCGGTCTCCTGCTGACGTTTGATAAGAAGGTTCTGTCTTGTAGCCATGTAATTATAGGAATCGGTAAGCTCCCCTATCTCATCGTGAGTCTTTGGATCCGGAAGACTTACGGGGGGATGGGACCTTGCTTCCCGCATCCTGTCATTTATGGCAGAAAGCCGGGTGTTGATGGATCTGGAAAGGAAAACCGAGATCAGCAGCGCGATGATAAGCGTAAAGAGATAGATCAGGGCAAAATTCCTTATAAGCACTATCCCTTTGTGGGTAACAACCGAAGCAGGCATCACGCTTGCCATATACCAGTCTGTGCCCTCAAGGTGAAAGCTTGCGGCATATACCTTCTGATCAAGGACTTCCCTGGTATTGTAGCCTTCCCCGGATAAGGATATTCCCCTGACGGTTTCATAGTCCATGTAGTAAGCTCCTGCAAGGGCTGGATCCGAGCTTGCAACGATAGATTCTCTTTCATTGATCACATAAGAGACACCCTGATCGTTCGTTATATTCTGCTCAAGGATACGGTTGGATTCGTCCGCGGAAAAATATATGGCAAGATATGACGGGGATGCAAAAGATGCGTCGGAGGTTGGATAGAG
>CACZRA010000389.1 GCA_902783395.1 uncultured Lachnospiraceae bacterium | reverse complement strand
GCTCCGCAAAGAGAAATGTAAACCCGTCCGAACATCCTCCAAAGAAGCACGAGAACCAGCATAAACACTATGATCCCGTGCACTGCCAGGATATCAAACATCCCGTTATGCACCTCAAATATCTCAAAGCTCTTCAGCTCATATGCCGAACCGATCCCAGTAAGCGGAGACTGCGCAAAGGCTCCCCACAGCTCTCTCCATATCCCCTGTCTCCCCGAGAAAATATCCTTATACAGCAGCGTGATATTTCCGAGCCTGTCCGAAAGCAGCACATAAAGCCCGGTAAAGAGCACCGCTCCGGCCGATGCGGCAAGAAACAGGATATTGAACACAACCCGTCCGCCCCCTGTCCTGCGGGGTTCCCGTAAAATATCCGTCCCGCCCGTACGAGTTAACATAACTCTGAGGACCAGGTACGAAACCATGAACATGACCATTCCGAACATCACAGTCCTTGAATGATACAGCATCGAAAGGATGAAGGCCGTGATAAAGATGATGAGCTCAAAATATCCTCTCCATTCCGCAAGCACACAGTCTGCCGAAAGCTTCCGCCTGCTTTTTCCTTTATCCGTGCCGACGGAACTGGCGGCACCGACGGCACCCACGGACTCCCCGGTCTCCGGCTTTCCGCACCGGCTTTCCGCTGCTCCCCCGGCATACTCCGTCAGTATCATCGCAAAGAACGCCATTATCATAAAGGCAAAGCCCGCCATGTTGAAATTGTAGGACCATCTGACATGGGAATACCACAGGATCACCGGCACAGCCCCGGCAAAGGATATCACCATGATATCCCGGAAACCGAGTCTTATATGCTTCTGCATATAGCAGATAAGCGCGAGATGCGAAGGTATGAGCGCCGCCCCGTAGCCCGAGCCCGTTACGAAGACAAACACGACCGAAAATATCACGGTGAGTACCGTCAGAATGAGATCCGCGTCCTTATTCCTGATATCATCCCCAAGGTACGGAAACGACAGCACAAAAAGCACCGCAAAGATGATAAGCGACGCAAACCGGACCGTAAAAGCATATACATCCTGATTTACGAACGCCGTCGCGACAAGATAGATGAAAAGTCCGCAGTATATGATATTCGCCTTTTCCTTAAGCTTCTCCACCCGAAAACTTCCTCTTTACAAATAATATCTGCTTCCTGTACATGAAGACAAGTATGATAAGGATCAGGGCATCCGCTCCATATGAAAACACCGCCGGGACAGCAGGCTCCCGTAAGATAGGAAAGCTGCCTGCGCCCCCCATGCCGCTTCCGGTCCCTGAGAGCATGGTAACGGCTCCCGCAGCGAGAATAAGGAAATATCCCAATGCGTCACGTTTTATGTCAACTTCCATAAGGACATGCTTCCGGGTCAGCGCATAAGCTATCGCAAACATAGTAAAATACGATATCAAAGTGGCATAAGCAGCCCCTATCGCACCGAAGGCGAGAATGCCGAAATAGTTTAAGATTATGTTAACCAACGCTCCGATCCCGGTAGCCGTTCCCATGCTCCGTCCGTCCTTATAGGCAAGGCAGATCGAGCCGAGATAGCCCTCGAGCGCCCCGAATATCACCGATATGATGAGCGGCGGCACTATGATCCACGCCTCAAAAAAACCCTTACGGAACATAAAGGCAGCCAGAGGCCTGAGTATCAGCAGGATGAACGCGCATCCTGTAAGCATCACCGCATTATACAGCTCATACAGCTCTCCGAAAAACCTGCCCGCATCCTCCTCCTTATAGGATTTCGTCGCGGACATCTGAAAGGACTGCGCGAAAATCCTCTGAAACACCATTAGGATGGCAGGGATCTTGTACGCCACCCCGTAGAGTCCGTTCTGCACCGGTCCCAGCATGAAAAGTATGAAATACCTGTCAAGGGCATTATTCGCCCACGAAGCCGTGGAATAAAGCATCATCCCCCGGCCGTAGACCGTCATCTCCCGCGCAAGCTCCCTGTCCTCGCTCTCACGCAGGGCATCAAATCCCCGTATCTTCACAAACATCATTCCGGCGGAAATAAGAAAAGCCGCCATCTGCGAAAAGAGATATCCGTAAAGCCCCAGGTGAAATACAAGAAGCAGCAGAAGATTGGCCGTTACCGTGATAAAGGTGCAGCTTATCGAGCCCCTTATCATTATCTCAACCTTCTCGCAGCCCTGTGTGTACAGCAGCATGAACTCATACAGCGCGTCACAGGTAAAAAGCACCGCAAATAAAACAAAAAAGATCCTGTATCCCGCAAGAAGCGGAACCGGGATCAGTACAGCGCATATTATGTAAACTATTATACAGGATCTGAAAACATTCCTCAGACCGCTCCTTAAGATCGACCCCCGCCTGTCTTTTTCCTCGATACCGTAACGGAGCGCCGCCTCTCCCGCATTCACGGAAAGCAGCGGCACGAGAAGCAGGAGCGTCGCCTGCATCACATCAGCTATACCGTAGTCCGACTCGGTCAGGACATTCGTATAAAAGGGGACCAGCAGAAAGACCAGAAGCTTCGAGGCAATATTGCTTATGGTGAAAAGAGACATGTTTTTCAGCAGATACCGGCTTCTGTTCATCAGACGGCTCCGCCTGAGGCTGTGCTTTCACTTTTGAGTCCTGCCGCTGCCGTCCTGCCAGCATCCGGCACCCTGAAGTGCGGCCTGTAGAGCGTTATCAGGAGAAACAGCAGTATCGGCGTATAGTCCGCCCACATAAGATCCATGTCTATGAAGGATTCAAAGAAAACCGCAAATACCGCGGAGCCCGCTATCAGCGAGTACGGATCCCGGCGGATATGATCCCGCATCCCGATGAGCCTTGCTATTATTACGAAGGCCGCGATCGCAAATACTATGAAACCGTGCACTATGAGGATATCATACATGGCGTTATGCATGTTATATTCAAAAAAGCTCGACAGCTCGTAGCCCGAGCCTATCCCCAGCAGCGGCTGCACCTTGAGCATATTCCAGACCTCGGTCCAGATCTCCTCCCTTCCCGAGAAGACATTCTTGTAGAATAAAGGCATCCTGGCATTGTAGCCGGTCTTTGAAAGCGACACATATGCCCAGACAAAAAGCAGCGAACCGAACACCGCAAAGCAGGAAAGGAAGGCATAGGCTTTCCTGTATTTTGCCGGATCAAGGATAAGAAAGAGCATGAAAAAGCACGAGAAAAAGAAAAGCGCCGAAAACGCCCCTCTGGCCAGATGCCAGAAAACCAGTGTCCCGGTCCTAAGAAGAGCGAGCACGATGAAATATCCCATTATCTCTCTCTTAAGTGAATAATACCTGAGAACAATGAGTGCCGCAAAAAGCGAAAAGACCGTATAGGTCGCTCCCGTGTTTGTATTGTAGGAAAACTCCATATCATGCACGAACCACACACCGTACATGATAAAGAAGAATAACGCAAGCGCCCTGTACTGCACGGCAGAAAGCCTTACATGCGGCGCGATATAGAGCAGCAGAAGGAAATCCGCGATGATGAAAATACAGCCCTTATTTGAACCGATGATGAAAAGATTGACCGACGCGATGACAAGCGCCGCCACAGTGGCGTAGAGCACCGCATCCCCTGACTTCAGGCGCGCTATCCAGTCCACGTTGATGAAGAAAAGTCCCGCCAGGCACACAAAGATTATCAGCGAGTTGTATCTTTCCGTCACATGATAAAACAACGGAAAGATCCAGGTCCCCCCGAAAAAGATCATCATGATGACGAGCGGTATCCAGTTAAGCCATGTGCCGTTTTCCCGTCTTTCCATAAAAAAACTCCGATGCGGTACTTTATCCCTAAGAGTATACCACATCGGAGTATTTTCTGAGAAATTTCAGGTCATCGGCGTCTTCAGATCACCGGCATCATCAGATCACCTGATCCATCAGGCCATCAGCGTCATTGTCATCTTGCGGCTCTCCCGCAGCTTCCTACCACTTCCATCTTCTGCATGACGTAGGCTTTTACCTTTTCCATGGCAGGGGCGCTGTATTTCTTGGGATCAAAGTCGTCGGGATGCTCCTTAAGGTGTGCCTTTACTCCTTCGGTGTATGCGATCCTTAAGTCTGTGGCATAGTTCACCTTGCATATTCCTTTTGAGATACAGTCCTTCACCTGATCGTCAGGGACTCCGGACGTACCGTGCATCACCAGCGGGATCGACACTACATCTCTTATAGACGCAAGAACTTCAACGTTGACCTTAGGAATTCCCTTATATACGCCGTGGGAAGTACCTATTCCCACTGCAAGGAAATCAACGCCGGTCTTTTCCACGAATATCTTCGCTTCTTCCGGATCCGTGTACGGATTGGAATCATCGCCTACGAGATCATCCTCCTTGCCGCCAACCTTGCCGAGCTCTCCCTCTACCGGCACACCGCCTGAATGGCATACCCTTACTACAGATTCCGTCAGCGAAATATTATCTTCAAATGGCAGCTTTGAACCGTCTATCATGATGGACGTATAGCCGGTGCGGTAAGCCTTGCATGCAAGTTCAAAGCTGTTACCATGATCCAGATGCATAACTACCGGTATCTTGGTCCTTTCTGCCGCTGCCCTGACATTCGCGAGATAGTAGTCAAGGCCCGCATACTTGATAGTACCGGGAGTAGTCTGCATGATCACAGGCGAGCCTGTTTCCTCTGCCGCTGCCAGCACAGCCATTACCATCTCCATGTTCTCGACATTAAATGCACCTACCGCATACCCGTTCTTCTTTGCCTCTTCAAGCATTTCCTTTGATGTCACCAAAGCCATTTTTATTTACCTCCTTTTTTCTTTTATTCTGTCACGGATCACTGATAAACTTCAAGTGCTGAAAAGCACCCCTGTCGCTTCCTGTTCCAGCTTTATCCCATATTTCAGCATAGTCTCAAGAGTTTCAAGGTTTTTTGATGCCTGTGCATCCGGATCAGTTTTGTTTTCATAATACTCTGATAATTTCCGTATCCTTTTTTTATCATATGGAGTCAGTTTCTTTGCATAATCCCTGTATTTCATAAGAACAGATGCATCCATTTCCAATGTGCTGAAGGGTATCCCGGTCTTTCTCCGCAGATGCTCGTAAATATAAAATCCCCCTGCATCAATATCTCCGAAATGGCAGTACTCCAAACCGGGATATTTCCTGTATATCATTTTCAGAAACTCCCGTTTCTGCCGGTTGTGATATCCTGCCAGGTAAATCGCCGCATCTTCCTTTCCGCAGTCGTATCTGTGAAAAGAGGTCAGATTCTCTATCGTAACTATCCTTCTGCCATATACCGTGATGTCTCTTAAATCCGAAAGCATACCTTCCGAAAGGCCTATATCTCCGGCCAGATTCCGCATGGAAATCCTTTCTCCTCCGAAATCCAGCTCTATATTACCTTTTACGCATACATGCGCCGGGATCTTTATTATACCGTATTCTTCAAGGATATGTTTCTTTTCAGGATATTCCCCATTATCAAAAAGGATCCCCTCTGCCTTATCCTTAAGCTTTTCCAGCCTCTTTGAATCATGAAAAATCTTTACGGAAAGATCCCTTAAAAATACTTCGTTTTCAAGATCGGGCAGAACGGAAAGCACCTTCCATATATCCCGGTATTCGTCCATATCTCCCGAAAAATATTCCACCGTCCTGTTCTCTTCGATCCTCTGTCTCTGCCTGTTGATATAATCCAGATATATCCTGCAAAGCTCTTCGCTCTGTTCGGACTGCCCGGATCCGCATCGCTTATTGATCCCTTCTTCGAGATCGTCATAAAGATCCAGTATGGCAGACTGCACATCCTTCCGGGGACATCGGCCAAGAGCCTCATATATCTCTGATATGGCATCTAAGACGAGGTAAACCCTTGATATTCTCCTGTGCTCCTCGGATATCTCCACCCATCCCCGGTCTGATATATCCTTTATTTCTTCATTGAATGAGACAAAGAAATCATAATCCGAATCGTCCTGATACCTGGGAAACACTTTATCAACATTTATGCCAAAACTCTGTCTGACCTTATTCTTTCCGGAAAAAGTAACGCTGTGTTCATATTGGTCTATAAGCTTTGACAGAACTTTCGTCTGGATGCCTGTAAGCTTCATAGGTCATATTCCTCGACGATGCTTCCCTCCCCCACCCTGATAGCCGTAAGGATAGTATTCACATGCTCTCCTATCACCTCTATCTTTCCGGGAGGTGTTGCCAGAATGACCTGGAGCTCAAGCTGATTGAAAAAATCCATCATTGACTGGATCCTGTCATCGTCCATCTTGTCAAAAGCCTCATCCAGCAGCATCAGCCTTATCGGATTCCCATATCTGTAGAGCTGATAAAACGATGCCGCTATCGCTACATAATATGGCACCTGGGTCTCGCTTCCGCTCTTTTCGCCGTATATATCGGAAAACTTCTGACGGCTGCCGTTCCGCTTCCGTATCTCAATGTCATAATCGAGATAAGACCTGTAATCCGTATACTCCTCCAGTATCTTCTCCCCGTTGTCGTCCCTGACCATCAATTTGGCAAACAGATCGTCTATCTCATCCCTGTACTCGGATTCAAAGGCGGAAGTCCATAAATTGTCATCTCCCTCCATATTGTTCTCCGATGTAATCATGCGGTAGAGGTTTTCCTTCCTTTTGTCAAAGGTGATCATGAAATGATAGCTGTCATCCCCATAATATATCGAATCCAG
>CACZRA010000388.1 GCA_902783395.1 uncultured Lachnospiraceae bacterium | reverse complement strand
GGAGGGCATGATGACAAGCATCCTGACTCCCTTCGAGGTGGGGACCATGACTAAGCTTTTCTCAAAGGATCGTGCTAATAAGTACTTTTCGAAGGGCATGGTGGTTTTTTTCGCGGGCGGTACGGGACATCCTTATTTTTCAACGGATACAGGGGTGGTCTTAAGAGCCATAGAGGTGGAAGCCGATGTGATACTGCTCGCAAAGGCCATTGACGGTGTATATGACAGTGATCCGAAATCCAATCCGGATGCGAAAAAGTTTGATGAGCTGTCCATAGATGAGGTTGTGGAGAAGAAGCTTCAGGTCATAGATCTTACAGCCTCGATGATGGCACTTGAAAACAGGGTTCCGATGCTCGTTTTCGGACTTGACGAAAAGGACAGCATCATAAGGGCCGCAAATGATGAGAATATTGGTACAAGAATAACCGTGTAGACGGAAAAGGGGGCACACATGGACGAGAGGCTGAGCAAGTATGAGACCAAGATGCAGAAATCACTGGATAATCTCGGCGGGGAATATGCGGCTATAAGAGCCGGAAGAGCGAATCCCCATATTCTTGACAGGGTGATGGTCGACTACTACGGTACGCCGACTCCCGTGGCGCAGGTCGGAAACATAGCGATCCCTGAGGCGCGTATAATCACCATAACCCCCTGGGACAAGACCATGGTAAAAGCCGTGATCAAGGCAATAGAGACCTCGGATATAGGTATCAATCCCGGAAGTGACGGAAGCACGATAAGACTGGTATTTCCTGAGCTTTCCGAGGAACGCAGGAAGGAACTCTCCAAAGACGTAAAGAAAAAGGGAGAGGAGTGCAAGGTTGCCATCCGCAATATAAGGCGTGACGGGAACGATGATTTCAAGAAGCTCACCAAAACCGAGGATATGTCCGAGGATTCGGTAAAGGATCTGCAGGATCAGCTTCAGAAGCTTACGGACAAATATATAAAGAAGGTCGATGAAGCAGCGGCTGCAAAAGAGAAGGAAATAATGACGGTATGACGGAGGACGAAGAGAGTCTCAATATCCCCCGTCATGTTGCGATAATCCTTGACGGTAACGGAAGATGGGCAAAGAAACGGGGAATGCCCAGAACCTACGGTCATAAGGTCGGAGCCGAAAATGTCGAGAAGATATGCCGTGAAGCATGGGATATAGGCATCAAATATCTTACCGTATACGCTTTTTCCACAGAAAACTGGTCAAGACCGGATGATGAAGTGTCGACTCTTATGAGGCTTTTCGGAAGCTATATAAAGAGTACCTTTAAGACTGCGCCGAAAAACAATATGAGAGTCAGGTTTATCGGAGACCTTTCCAGATTCACTCCAAAGCTCCGCGATTCCATGAGGGAGCTGGAGGAGTTTACCTCCAATCTGACAGGTCTTTCCCTTCAGATATGCGTGAATTACGGAAGCCGTGACGAGATAAGGCGTGCGGTCGTAAGGATTGCGGAGAACGTAAAAAACGGTACGGTATCCCCGGAGGATATCACCGAAGAAATGATAACAGAGAGCCTTGATACAAGGGATATACCCGATCCCGATCTTATGATCAGAACCTCGGGAGAACAGAGGCTTTCCAACTATCTGCTCTGGCAGATGGCATATTCTGAGTTTTATTTTACGGAAACGGCGTGGCCTGACTTTGACAGGACCGAGCTCATCAAAGCCTGTGAGGCTTACGCACAGAGGAACAGGAGATATGGCGGGATTTAAGACAAGAGCGCTCAGCGCAGTGGTGCTTGTTGCAGTACTGGGCACGGCGCTTTTTTTCGGAGGATATTATCTCTGGGGGTTAATGCTTTTTTCTTCGCTCGTCGGATATTTTGAGTTTGTAAGGGCGATGCGGGAGCCTTCGGAGAGGGAAAACATGAAGCCTGATATACTTGAGGCTTTAGGTTACATCGGTATCGTTGTGATCTACGCGATCCTTATCGCAGTTCAGCCCGGAAGGGATCTGATTTTCGTGTTTTACGCACTGGTCCTTCTTCTCATAGCCTTGATGATAGTATATGTTCTTCAGTTTC
>CACZRA010000387.1 GCA_902783395.1 uncultured Lachnospiraceae bacterium | reverse complement strand
TGAAAAGCGCGATGAGATGAAGCATATCCTTGATGCGGCAAGGGAGATCTCCGAGATCGAGACATATCTTGTGCTGTCGGTCACCACAAAATACAGGGATCTTCGTTCAATCTGTGATACTTACAAGGAGCTGGATAAATATAAGCTTGTATTTACCAAGCTTGACGAGACTTCTACATTCGGCAATATTTATAATATCAGGGTCTATACGGGAGCGGAGATATCCTATGTTACGGACGGACAGGATGTTCCGGACGATATCGAGGCATTTAATCCTCAGAGTATCGTAAGATCCATACTTGGAGGTTGATTATGGATCAGGCGACAAGACTCAGGACAATAATAAAACAGAATCAGGTGGCTCCGGCCCACGCGGCAAGAGTGATCACGGTAACAAGCGGTAAGGGCGGAGTCGGTAAATCCAATGTTTCCATTAACCTGGCGGTTCAGTTTAAGAAGATGGGGCAAAGGGTTATAATATTTGATGCGGATTTCGGGCTTGCCAATATAGAGGTAATGTTCGGTACCGTGCCTAAGAACAACCTTGCCGATCTGATCTATCAGGGGAAGAGCATAAGGGATGTCATTACCTGGGGCCCGATGGATATAGGCTTTATTTCGGGAGGAAGCGGGATAGCGGGGCTTTCGAATCTGGGACAGGATTATATAAACTATCTTGTCACACAGCTTTCGGATCTCGACAGCATATCTGATATCATTATCATAGATACCGGAGCCGGGATATCAAATTCGGTCATAGAATTCCTTGTCGCTTCCGGTGAGATCCTGCTTGTTACGACTCCTGAGCCTACATCGATAACGGATTCATATTCACTGCTTAAGGCTTTGAAGCGTAATCCGAGATTTAATTCGGATTCAAGCCATATTAAGGTCATTTCCAACAAGGTATCTGATTCGAAGGAAGGAGAGATCCTGTATAAAAAGCTGAATGCAGTGGTACAGAGATATCTGCATCTGGATATGTCGTATCTGGGAGCCATCCCGGAGGATTCAGAGCTTTCAAAAGCCGTGATGCAGCAGAGTCCTGTCTGTATTTCAAATATGAACGCTAAATCCGCAAGGGCTTTTGATGATATTTCAAAGACACTCATGGATATACCGCATGAAAAGCAGGGATTCAGGTCGGGAATGGCCGGATTCTTTGCCAATATGATACGGGGGAGATATTGATATGCTTACAGATCACGTGATACCCGGCGACAAAGTAGATCTGACTGAAGTCAAAAGCGAACAGAAGATCACAAAATCCGGTGTGATAGAGAGAAAAACATATTCCACAAGGGTTTATGATATTCTTTCCGAGGATGAGATCAAGGTAAATATGCCTTTTGTTGACGGCCATATTGTTCTTCTCGAGATCGGGGATGACTATGATCTCTGTTTTTATTCGGGAAAAGGTTTATATCAGTGCTACGGGAGGATAACGGACAGATATAAATCCAACAATATGTATGTACTGACAATGGAGCTCACTTCCCCGCTCCGTAAATTCCAGCGCCGTGAGTATTACAGACTTAACTGTATCCTTAATATGAAGTGCAGGGCGGTCCAGGATAAGGAGCTCAAAGAGCTGGAGGAGATCGGAGGGAACGACGTAAGGTTCATCAACACAGATCTCACGCTTGAAGACGGCGTTATCGTTGATATCAGCGGAGGAGGTGCAAAGTTCATATCCGACAAGAAATTCGAGAGAGAATCCAAGATACTCTTTGTTTTTTCACTCAACCTTAACGGAAGGATGACGGAGTATTCCGTTATCGGAAAGATCATATTATCCGAGGAGATTGAAGGAAGGAACGGTGAGTATAAAAACCATGTCCAGTTCGTAAATATCAAGGACAAGGACAGAGAAGGTATCATAAGATACATATTTGAGGAAGAGCGGAAGATAAGAAGGAAAGCCAGCGGGATAGTCGAATAAGCTGTAAAATAAGGTTCGGAGGTAAAAATGGGTAAAAAAATACTGGTTGTGGATGACTCTGCACTCATGAGGAAGCTCGCCTGTGATATAATCATAAAAGATGGCAGATATGATGCGCCGGATACTTGCCGTAATGGCGAGGAAGCCCTTGAAAGGGTAAAAAAGAATAAGTATGATGCCATAGTTCTTGACGTTTATATGCCTGTCATGGACGGTCTCGAATTCTTAAGGCAGCTTAAGAAGGAAGGGCTGAAGGAAAGAGTAATG
>CACZRA010000386.1 GCA_902783395.1 uncultured Lachnospiraceae bacterium | reverse complement strand
TCAAACCCGCCGCAGATGCGGCGGGTTTTTTGCAGTCATCATTTTTTGTTTTTTGACTGAGAGGGCAGGGTATCAGGCATGCCTGAGCTCGCCCATTGCTTAAAGGAACTCAGCATGTCGGCTCTCGACTGCATACCTGATTTATTATCCGATTCTTCATTATTCCATACGGACAGGAATTTCTGGTACAGAGGATCATTCTGCAAGCTGTAGCCAGTCCCGGGGGTCTCGCTTACACCGCCGCTCACGTTTTCAAGCATATCATCGCTTAGTTTTTTAATTATTTCTCTTCTCCGATCTATTTTCTTCCTGAATATATATACGATAACATCGGGAGAATGGCAATATTATTTTTACTGTTCAGTGCCGGGACACGCGCTGAATTGTAAATATTATTTTTCCACACAGATAAACAGGTACTTGAAAAAGGTGTGCTCATCATTCCGGTACAGGTTTATCATGCTTATGATGTAGAGATCGGAGCATGCCTTAAGTCCGTTCTCTTTTATGTACTCGATAATCTTTTTGTAGGTCCTGTCGATGCCGTGTGAGCGGCTTTCATGGTGACAGCACAGAGCCTTGCAGGAGGGAAGGGTGACGGTATCCGGCGAGCCGTCAGACGGAAGGATCGACAGGGAGACAACACTGTTGTACACATAGCTTCCGTTTACCAGATCCTCATAAGAGATCGTAACGCCCGAAGGGAAGGTGGACAGTACCCCGTTTGCCGATGACCTGGCGAGGTGCTTTGAAAGCTCGGACGCGATATCAGCCGTATGGTGGGCTTCGGCCTTATTCTGTATGGGAGTCCTTGTTATCGTTATATCCGGAATGTGCATTATAAAGGGTGTTTCCTTCGAGTGTCTGTCGAAGGTTTCAAGTATCCAGAGCCCCATTTTAAGGGCGCTTATCTTTTTGTTTAATACAACCATTTCCTTTTGCATATCAAGTATCTTTGCATTTGTAAGATCCTTTATCCCCTCCTTTGAGGAATTATTGACAAGGTCCCCTATTTCCTTTATCGTACAGCCGGCCTGACGCATCGTGCTCACGAAAAAGAAGGATGATACCTGTGACAGGGAATAATAATGATATCCGTTTTCCGGATCGATCCAGGGAACGATCACCCCTGATTCGTAATAGTGTCTCAGGGTGTCTCTGGTGGTCCCGCACAGTCTGGCGAATTTTCCAACGCTGAGCGTATATTCTTCGGAAAAATCCTTAGTTTCATTCTCGAGCCGCTTCATGGCATTCCTCCTCAAAAAACTCTTGACCTGGGGGTAACCCCCAAGATTATTGTATCAAAGAAATTAAGAATCACAAATACTGAAATGCCGGATGGCAGGGCGCATACGCGTCTTCAAAGAAAGGAGACATGAAATGAAGGATGTAAGGGGAACGATAGTAAGGATAATCGCGGAGTATCTTGACAAGGATGAAAGCGAGATCGAGGGAGCAGGCACATTTGCGGAAATGGGTCTTGATTCGCTTGACGTCATGGAGCTCGTGATGCAGATGCAGGAGGAGCTTGACTGCAAGATAGAGCTTACACAGGATATCACGACGATAGACAGTCTTACGGAGCTTATCGAAAACGAAAGTAATAAGGAATGAGTTTTATCGTGACGGGGACAGGAATGAAAAAGAATGAAATTTGTGAACTGCTCGGTATAGATTATCCCGTATTTCAGGGAGGGATGGCCTGGATAGCAGATGCGAATCTGGCAGCGGCTGTTTCAAACGCCGGAGGTCTGGGCATTATCGCAGCAATGAATTCAAACGGAGAGCAGCTTAAGGAGCAGATAAGGAAGGCGAAGGAGCTGACTGATAAGCCCTTCGGCGTTAACCTTATGCTCATGAGCCCTTATATAGAGGAAGCGGTCGATGCGGTCTGTGAAGAGGGTGTAAAGGTCGTAACCACGGGGGCGGGAAATCCGTCCAAATACATGGAGAAGCTTCTTAATGCCGGCGTAAAGGTGATATCCGTTGTCGCAAGCGTAGCCCTTGCCGTGATGGCAGAGAGGATGGGAGTCGTCGCAGTCATAGCCGAAGGCTGTGAATCCGGAGGACATGTGGGAGACACTACGACCATGGCTTTGGTCCCGCAGGTCGTGGATGCGGTCACGGTCCCGGTGCTCGCTGCAGGCGGTATCGCGGATGCAAGGGGAATGGCCGCAGCATTCATGCTCGGGGCAAAGGGCATACAGATGGGTACCAGATTCCTCACGGCAAAGGAATGCGGTGTCCATGCAAATTATAAGGAGAAAGTACTGAAGGCTAAGGACCGCGACACCATAGTGACCGGAAAGAGCCTCGGACATCCCGTGAGGGCCCTGAAAAACCGTATGACAAGGGAATTTGCGAAAATGGAAAGCACACCGGGGACCACGCCTGATGAGCTTGAAAAGATGGGAGCCGGATCCTTAAGGCTTGCTGCTGTAGAGGGAGATGTGAAGAACGGTTCCTGTATGTGCGGACAGATCGCAGGCCTTGTAAATACCGAGGACAGCTGCGAGGAAATAATCCACGGTATATGTGAAGGAGCCGTGGAGCTTCTGGGAAGAGATTATTCATTTGGAGGATGCTGATGGGAAAGACAGCTTTTCTGTTTGCGGGCCAGGGAAGCCAGTACCCGGGCATGGCAAAGGATCTTTATGATAATACAGACGCGGTAAGGGAGCTTTTTGACAGGGCCGAGGGCATCCGTCCCGGCACATTGAAGATGATGTTTGAAGGCACAAAGGAGGAGCTCATGAAGACCTCCAACACCCAGCCCTGTCTTTTTCTGGCAGATCTTGCCGGTGCCGTTGCCCTTAAGGAAAAGGGGATAAGCACAGATGCGGCTGCGGGTTTTTCTCTCGGTGAGATAGCGGCACTTTATTTCTGCGGTATCCTTGATTTCGATGAGGC
>CACZRA010000385.1 GCA_902783395.1 uncultured Lachnospiraceae bacterium | reverse complement strand
GCATCTCATTGAAGGTCGTACTGCCGCTGACTCTGTTTATATCCGAAAGGAGCTGTCCGGCTTCCGCATTGATTGCGCTTCTGTCATCCGCGGAAAGAGTGCCGTTGGATCCCTGAAGAGCAAGCTCATTCAGCCTCTGCAGCATTCCTCCCATCTCATCCATGGCTCCGTCTGCCGTATTGACCATGGACATACCGTCGCTCGAATTATCGATCGCTTTATTTATACCCTGTATCTGTTTCAGCATTTTCTCTGAAATGGAAAGCCCGGCAGCATCATCGGCAGATCTGTTTATCTTATTCCCCGATGCCAGCTTTTCCATGGATTTAGCCTGTGCTTTCTGAGAGGTCTGCAGCATCCTTGCATTATTCAGCCCGCTTAAATCATTTGCTATCTTCATAACTGACTCCTTTCATCTATGCTCTGATATCGACTGCCCTTTAACTGTCTGAAAAAGCAGACATAGTCTGCTTATTCCTATCATAACATATATTATTGTGACTGGAAAGCATTTTTATAGGTACAATCTCACTTTTTATTGTCTACAAAGACCGAATCGATCTTATTCATCCTCCGCATATTCACGGCGTATACATTTGCAGCCCTGACAGAGCTTTTTGTATCCTTTATCGAATGCTTTTTCCTCTTCATGAACATCTCAAAATTGACCCTGGATCTGGCCTCTATAGCCTCAACCTCAGCTATCTTTTCCGTGATCCTGCGGATAAGATCCTGCAGAGTGCGTATCTCTTCCTTATGAGCGTCCTTATTATTAATGAATTCATCGCGGACCTTATTGTAGAGAGCTTCGAAACCGTCATCCAGCTTATCCAGTTCATCAATAAGAGCACCCTTTGCGTCTATATTCGCATCGAGTGCTCTCAGATCAGGCTCACTGCCTGTTATTATCTCTTCCTGTTCCCTGTCAAGCTCTATAGCCCTGTCCAGCAGCTCCAGCTTTCTTTCCTGACTTTCTATGAGCATTGACATATACGCTTCTGACATATCCACCTCCGGTATCAACCGGATATGGCAGGGCTTTTATTATGCCTGTGCCGCCTCCGGCATAGCAGTCTGTCCGGCTGCCTTCATAACTTCCTTCCAGGTATCCCTGAGGCTTCTCATATGGGTTATGCATTCGTTGAGGATCTCTGTATCCTTGAGCATATTAGCCTCATGAAGCCTTCTTAATACATAATCATATATATTATCGAAATCTTTTGCAACCTCATATTTGTGATCCAGAGTCATCTTGAACTCGCCTATTATGCGCTCCGCCTTCTGGATGTTCTTATTAGCTGCCGCGTAGTCTTTTCCGTTTATGGCCATGACACCCATGTTACAGAACTTGATGCATCCGTCATAAAGCATTAACGTCAACTCTGCGGGAGAAGCTGTAAGAACCTTGCTGTTTTTATACTGCTGATATGCGACTGCTGCTTTCATAGTTTATATCCTCCAATTTTGCGGTGTTCTGAGTGTTAATAATTTTTACACTCTATATATCGGTCGAGGGGTCCAGAACCTGAACCCCTCAAATGTAAAAAGTATTAAAAAATCTGCAATATGTTTTTCCCGCATGAATACTGCATATTGCAGACACTCAGCAAATAATCCGGATCAGCCCGTTCCGAAAAGTCCGGCAAGCGCATTTGACTTGGCGTTGACCTTCTCCATGGCCTTTTCCATCTGTGCGAATTTGTCGTACCACTTGTCCTCGTAATCAGAAAGATAATCCTCTTCTTCCTTTATCTTTGTGGTATATTTGTCATACTCCGTCTGCATAGCCTTGTCATCATACAGAGTCTGGAAGGATCTGTAATCAGGCACCCTCTGCATCATCTGTCCCAGCTGGTCATACACTCCCTTGGTGAGCTCATTGAAGAAATTCATCGTATCATCAAGATTGTTGGTAAGCGCAGCTCTCAGCTTGTCGTCATTTCCCTTTGTCTTATCGTCATCCGCATCTCCGTCAATGTGATACGCGCCCTTTTCATTCTCCGCTGCCAGGAAATAGCTCAGCGTATTTATCCCGAAGGAAGCAAGGGTATAGGTGTTTCCGTTTGACAGGGTTATCGCCTTTGACATTCCCTCCTTCATGGTATTGATTATCTGCCTGAGATTGTCATCGCGCCTGAGCAGGGAATCCTTTATCTTCTTTTCCCACTCTTCAACCTCATCCTCGGACATTTCTTCCTTCTCCTCGGACGTCAGCGGCTCATACCCCTTTGACGAATCCGCGTTATACATCTTGTCAAGCTCATTTATTATCTCATCATACTTCTTAAAGAAGCTCTTTATATCATTGTAGATCCCGTCCACGTCACTGGCTACGGACAGATTTGTCGTCTGATATCTCCTGACGGCATTTCCTTCCTCATCCGTTAAGTCGGTGAAATCCGAGACCTTGCTCGCCGTTATGTTTATGCCGTTGATCTGGAAAAGGTTGGTATTGCTCTCAAACTCGGCTCCGTTCAGCTCTATCTTTGCGTTCTCGCCTTCGATGTAACCGGTCCCGGCTGCCTTCTTCGTGATACCGAGGGCATCCATAAAGGCAAAGGCCTTTTCATTTCTGATCTGTGATCTTTCGGCATCATCAGCCGCATCACTTACGGCTTTACCGAGAAGCTCCGCGTCCGCCGATTCTGTCCGCCCGAAAAGATCGTTGCCGCTGTTTGCGCCGTCGGTCTGAGTGATCCTGAACTGGCCTGCCGCTCCCTCTGTCTTGGAAGAGATAAAGAACCTGTGCGTATTGGAATCAAAGCTTGCGTTGAGTCCCGCCTTGGAAAACTCCTCCGCGACCTCACTCATCGTCATGTTGTTTGTGAGCAGGACCGCCTTGCCGGTGGTATCATTTGCATCCTTATATACCCTGAAAGCGGTTCCCTTGACACCGTCGCCCAGATCATCGGTAAATGACGTATCACCTATCACATCCTTCAGCATAGTACTGCCCGTAACATTAAGATCGTTCCCTTCCTTATCCTTATTCAGGGAAGCGCCGGTGATATATGACGTCTTGGAAAGCTGCTTTACCGCCAGCGTCTGCGTTCCGTTTACTGCATTCGAATCCGCAGTGACCGAAGCTATGGAGCTGTCTACTATGCTGGCTTTCTTCTTCTGGAAGGTACCCTGCAGCTTCATCATGCCAAACTGCTCATTGTACAGGCTGAAGACCTTTGAGTTGGTGCTCTTCCACGCATCCTGCTTCCAGCCGAGCTTTGTCTGCTCCTTCTTCAGCTTTTCCTTTTTAGTGCTCTTTACCTGTACCAGCTGCTCTACTATGGACTGTGTATCCATACCGGAGTTGATACCGCTCATTCTCATTCTGTTTGACATACGCTTACCTCTTCCTTACTTCTTCTCGTCTACAAGTATGCCTGCCATCTCCCAGACCTTTGCTATCATGTCAAGAGTCTTTTCAGGCGGAAGCTCCTTTATTACCTTCTTTGATTCCTTATCTACTATCTTTATAGTCACGCGGTTTGTCTTTTCATGTATGCCGAAGACAGCCTCGGAATGATTCTCCATCTTCTTGTTGAGCTCTTCGACCGCATTCTTTATGCGCTCGTTCTGGGCATCCACATTCTGCTTCGCCTGCTCTCCCGTGGCATTCTGACCCTGTCCGCCGTTGGCTCCGTCCTCTGCGGCACTCTGGGTTTCTTTTATCTTAGGCTCGACCTGCGCCTGCTGCTCGTGGATCACCGTCTTTTCAGCGGTGTCTGCGGCAGTCTGCTCTACAGGCTTTATCTGCGGTGTGTTTACTGCCTGGTAGGTCATACCGGTGCTTATAGGTTCTATTGACATGACAGTTTTACCTCCTTGTCCAAACTGATGCGCGACCTTTTCCGTTCAGCTTCTGAACAGCCATTTAGATACGTCTATATCATTTATCGGATAATTTTATAAAAACTTTAGCTTTTTTTGACCGGAAATAAAAAAAATTTCCCCGGAACTTCTGTCCCGGGGAAAGATCACGGTCTGATCATTTCTTAAACAATACCTTCAGCCCCTCAAGCCCTTCAACAGAAGTGGCATTCTGATTGGCATCCTGGATCTGCAAATATATCTCTTTTCTGTAGATCGGCACTTCCTTCGGAGCGGAGATGCCTACCTTTACCTGATCCCCCTTGATATCGAGGATAGTCACCTCGATATTGTTATTGACGATCAGGGACTCGTTTTTCTTTCTCGAGAGAGTGAGCATCCCTTATTCCCCCTTTGCTTTTGATATAGCCTCGTCCTTGGCCTTTGCCAGTATTTCATATATAGGATACTTGACCGGATATTTGTCATCCTCGTCAAGGATCACCTGAACCGCTTTTTTCGTAGACGCATTCACGATAAAAGGAGCCATGAGGTTCACGGTCATCTTGGTAATATCATGGGGAACCGTAACGGTGACCAGCACGAGCATATCCTCTTCCTTCAGCTCTCCCAGAGGAATAAGATAATCGTCCTCAACCACAGGATTGTAGCTGTCCTTCACAACCAGCGGGTTCACCACGGGCATCGCGAATGCAGGTTCGTCAAGGGAAAGCATGAATGAAAGCCCCTGACCGCCGTCTTCCTCACCTTCATCATGCATGAGCGCAAATCTCTTAAGATCCGGAAAGCCTACGATACCTCCGTCAAAAGTTATTACCTTGTCGTCATCGATTTCAATCTCGCCAAATAGCTTCGTATTTACCTTCATGTGTACCTCCATAAAGAATTAATATCGTAACAACAGATTTCAGTATATCACATTCCGTGCCCGCTGCATAGCATGATACGCCAGCGCGACCGGCTTTTCATCGTAACCCTGTATCAAATGTAGTCCACAAGTGTCTGCTGGCTGATGCGGCCGGTTGCCATGAGGGCCGCATTGTAGACAAGGTTCGCCTCGCTGACCTCTACGGCAATGTTTGTGATATCCACATTCTCATTGTCAGAAGCAAGAGTCGTAACCGTGGTCTTCTCCTCGGAAAGCCTGTTGGAAACCAGAGTCAGCCTGTTGTCCACCGTACCGCAGGCGGTCTCCGCAAGGTTCGCCTGGTCGAAGAATTTCCCAAACTGGGTGATCGCCTCCTCATAGGTCCTCTGAAGCTTGTTCTTCGCTATGTCGAGCGACTTGTTCGCGGCATCGAGCATCTTCTGTATCTTTTCCTTCTGTGTCGAATCGTAGCTCGAATCATTTTCCAGCATCCCCTTGAGCTTATTGACCTTTTCCTCCTCAAAATCATACTCGCTGATGGCCGTCAGCACATCATCTATCTC
>CACZRA010000384.1 GCA_902783395.1 uncultured Lachnospiraceae bacterium | reverse complement strand
TGTATGAAAAGAAGCTTGCGACATATCCCAGAACGGACAGCAGATATCTGACGGATGATATGGAATCAACCGCGGGTAACCTTCTTTGCATTGTAAAAATGTTGACCGGTATGGGCGATGAAAAGCCAGATATAAAGAGGCTCCTTAATTCTTCAAAAGTATCAGACCACCATGCCGTCATAATAACCGCAGAAATGGCAAGGGCAAAAATGGAAGAGATCCCTGACGGAGAGAAAAAGATACTGGAGCTCATAATGCTCCGCATGGCCGAGGCAACTTCAAAAGGATCCATAACTAACAAGACTGAAACGGAGCTTGAATGCGCCGGAGCTGTCTTCAAGGCTTCAAGCGAAGAGCAGAAACAGAAAGGCTTCAGGGAGTATACGGAACAGTTCAAGGCAAAGCATGGGATAGCGGTAAAAGAAAAGGAGCCGCAGAGAAAGCATACAGCCGGAGAAACTATCCCCGCCGGTGCATGGACAGGCAGCGTAAAAGAGGATGCCACAAAGCCTGCGCAGCGTTATACAGAGGCAACCCTTCTTGCGGCGATGGAAAAGGCCGGAGCGGAGGAAACCAGCAAGGACGCAGAACGGAAAGGCCTCGGAACTCCCGCGACAAGGGCGGATATCATAGAGAAGCTTATTCGTGACGGCTATGTAAAACGCACAGGGAAAAAGCTGGAATCCGCTGATGAAGGAAAGAAGCTGGTCTCTATCCTGCCCGACAGGATAAAAAGCCCGTCTTATACGGCAGAGTGGGAGAACCGCCTGGCGGAGATAGCGAAAGGTGAAACTTCATCCCGTGTATTCATGGAATGCATCGAGACAGAGGTGCAGCAGATGGTTGAAGAATACAAAAAATAAGGAGGCAAAACATTATGGATAAACAGATCTTTGAAATGACAGTAGAAGAACTGAAGGAATACATCAGGACAATGGAGCCGGGAACGCTCATATCAGTAACGATCGAAAAGGAGGACAGCACAGATGGAAGAGAATAAGAACAAATATGAATTCAAACAGGTGGAGATCCGCCTTAAGGTAAAAGAATCAGATCCCTTATACAGCCCCGAACCCGTGGACTGCGCAGACAAGGCTATAAAACTCATAGCGGAGCTTATGAAGGATCTAGACAGGGAGTGCGTCTATGTCATAAACTTCGACAACAGGATGCACCCAATATCTTTCAATATGGCAGCGATGGGCGGCACGAATTTTGCCCCCATCGAACCCGGAAATATCTTCAAGAGCGCACTCCTGTCAAACGCTTCAAACGTAATCCTCCTGCATGTCCATCCATCGGGCAACTGCACACCCAGCAGATCGGACATAGACGCAACCCGAAGGACGGCTCTTGTGGGGGCAGTACTTGGAATAGCATTGCAGGATCATCTCATAGTAGCAGGCGGAACAGGGGAATTCATCAGTATCAGGGAGAAGATGCCGGATCTATTTGACGATACCGTAAAAGTCGCGGAAAGCAGGGAAGCTATCCTCACGGAGCAGCCCATGGAGGTAGCGGAACCTGTGGCACAGGCGGTAGAGCCTGCACCGTTACAGAACGCTGAGATATATAACGAAGTATTCTCACTCATGCAGAGACAGCAGGAGCTCATGACAAATGCCCCGGATGCCTGGGCACTGGCAAATGAGGTATCAACCGTAGCATACGAAAGCGCGGAAATACAGCCGGATCCCCAGAACTATGAGATGCAGTTGTTTATAGCAGACACTGCCGACAGGATAAGGAACTACGATGTAGAAGGAATAAAATATACCCTGAACAACATAGCGGAAGCATCAAAAGATCCTGGGCTCATTCGCAAGGCATTTAAGCTGATCATGAGGCTTAGCAAATATGACGGGGAATGGGAGAACGCACCTAAAGGGCTTGCCGGGATCTTCGCCAAGCATATGGAAACCAACGGCAAAGACCGGGACAATGAAGTGGCTAGGACAGAAGGTGAAACTGCCAAAGAAAATACACCGAATAAGCCATCACAAGATACAGACCGCCCTTCAGCCAAACACTTCTGTGATATGTTGGCAGCAAAAGACAGGACAGCAAAAGAAATGAACAGCAGCAGGACAGCAATGGAGCAGGAGAAACAGAGGCAGGCAGTAATCTGACATAAAACAATAAACAGCTGGTATAGGGGAAGATGAGCCTCTATATCAGCTGTTTATATATTCTGGAAACATATTAACGGTATTTTATATTTTCAAAAAACCATTTTAAAACGGAAAAGGCAGGCAAAGGGACTTAAGCCTGTCTCTTCTCGCGTCATGTAGTAGGATGTCAAGATAACAAAATGCCAAGAACTAATAACATGACGCCCCGATGAGGGTAATATAGCACTTTCGGATTGAAATGTTAATACGTTGATAAATTTTGTTGATGAAATGTGGAAATGTTGATAAATGGGTTGAAGTTACTGTTCACAACTTAACCAAAGCCAGTAAACAC
>CACZRA010000383.1 GCA_902783395.1 uncultured Lachnospiraceae bacterium | reverse complement strand
CTTTTCATCATTACTAATTTCAATAAGCTTGATATTGCATTCCATGTGGATTCGGTTGTCGGAATACACAGGATATCCTGGAGAGACATTATTAAGCCGAACGCTACGATCAATAATGCGGATGCCGGCGTGTCGACAGGTATCGTAAAATATGACAATAAGCTTGTCATCATCCTTGACTTCGAAAAGATCGTCACGGATATCTCGCCTGAGACCGGACTTAATATCGAAGAGATCAAGGAGCTCGGTGAGAGGGACAGGAACGATATCCCGATCCTTATGGCTGAGGACTCGGCACTCCTGAACAAGCTGATATCGGATTCTCTTAAGGAGGCCGGATATGTGAATCTCATCGACTGTGTGAACGGTCAGGATGCGTGGGACTACATATCACAGGCTGCCGACGAGGGAAATGTTTATGATAAGGTGAAGTGTGTTATCACAGATATAGAGATGCCCATCATGGACGGTCACAGACTGACCAAGCTTATCAAGAGCCATGATTCGACAAAGAATCTTCCGGTCGTCATCTTCTCGTCTCTTGTTAATGAGGAAATGAGAAGAAAGGGTGAGCAGCTCGGAGCAAATGCGCAGCTCTCCAAGCCGGAGATCGGAAATCTCGTGAGGGTCATAGACAAGCTTATAGAAGAGAGCCAGGCTGCCAGATAACAGACGGGGAAATATCAGGACGAACAAAAGCCGCAGCGTTTGCTGCGGCTTCCTTTTGCTTTAATTCATCTGTGTCTCAGATCTGGAACTCTCCGTTGTAGTCGCCGTTGATGACGAAATAAACGATGGAATTCTCAGGCTGAACATACAGCTCAACCTTTTTGATATCCGATACCTTGTTGCCGGCTGCCTTATATGCGTCCTTGGCCTTTGCGATAAGCTCGGACTCAGTATTATCTTTGCCGCCGTACTGAATTGTAAGCTCTGATTTCATAATGCGAATCCTCCCTGAATGAAATCCCGTAAACAATAGCTTTAGTATTATAGACTTCTTTGTGTTATATTTCAATAGGGAAAATTGCGGGGGCTTCTCCTGCCCCGTTACAGACGCCCGCGGCACTGCCTGCGAAGGGCGCCCAGTATTGTTTTTTGACGCTCACTTTGTTACAATAAATCGTTATGACACCGATGTTTACATTCAGCAAGGATATGGTGGATATTGACGGCGCGGAGTTCTTTTCTTCTTTGGAGAAGGATAACCTCGAGCAGCTTTTTGATGTCCTGTCGGAGTGCGTCGAGGGCAGATATCTCTTCATAGAATATATTCCCGCAGGGATATCACGCTGGTCAAGGGAGGCGGTGGAGCACTTTGGGCTTCCGGGCGTATATTTAAGGGACGGCGCCAGAGTATGGGGGGAGCACATAGTTGAGCATGAGCGGCCGTCGTACATCGACCAGCTTCTGGCTTTGGAAAACGGTGAATCTTCCAGGCTTGATTATATCACCAGGGTCAGGAACGCCGAGGGTCTGTATCAGACTGTTGGCTGCAAGGCAAGGCTTATAACCGATTATGAAAACAGGCCCTTGCTTTTCGTAGGCTCTATAATGGATTATGAATCGCTTGATACCATAGATCCGGTCACGGGGCTTTATTCACGCAACAATCTTTTATCTACGATAGAGCTTTATCTCAGGGAGAAGAAGCCGTTTGTAGTATCTTCCGTGGGTATCAGGAATTTCTTTGAATTCAATTCCAGCTACGGCTTCGAGGAGGGCAACAAGGTTCTTAAAATGGTCGCCGACTGGCTTTCCGAAAAGAGAAAGAGGGGGATCTTCTTCAGGACGGAGGGTACAAAATTTGCCTATATCGTCGAGGAAACCGGACATACCGAAGGAGAGCTCCATGAGCTTTTTGATGCGCTGAAGTCTCTGCTCGAAAATGAAATATACGTGAACGGGATCCATGCCGAGCTGAACATCTGCGGCGGCGCCATGCATGTGACGGATATGAGTATAGATGCGTCATCCGTGTACAACAGTGTGGAGTATGCCCTTGCCCAGGCAAAGGCGGAAAACCGCATGGAGCTTCTGGTCTACAACGAGGAGATGCAGAATAAGAGCAGGACTCATCTGAACTCCCTGAACAGGATACGGACTGACGCGGTTGGCGGATGCAGGGGATTCTTCCTCGTCTATCAGCCTGTTGTAAAGGCTGAGGATGAGAGCGTGATAGGTATGGAAGCGCTGATCCGTTATCAGGATACTGACGGAAAGATAATCCCGCCGAACGATTTTATTCCCTGGCTTGAAAAGGATATGGCGTTTTATGATCTCGGCAAATTCATACTGAGGACTGCCATGGAGGACGCGAAGAAGATCATAGCGGGAAGACCTGATTTCATCGTGAACGTGAACCTCGCATATCCGCAGCTCCAGAGAGCCGATTTCAAGGCGGACTTAAAGCATATCATCGATGAAGAGGGATATGATACAAGAAATCTCAAGCTTGAGCTCACTGAGCGGTGCAGGCTTCTGGATATGGATTCCTTAAGGAATGACATGATCTACTTCAAGAGCAGCGGGATACAGACGGCCCTTGACGATTTCGGCACGGGATACTCGGCTCTGGGGCTTCTCATCAACCTGCCGGTGGATCAGATAAAGATTGACAAATCCTTTATAGACGGGATCGAGGAGGATGTACCGAGGCAGTGTCTGCTGGAGGCTATCACGGACTGTGCGTCGAAGCTCGGGGTCTATTGCTGTGTGGAGGGGATAGAGACCGAAGAGATGAAGGATTATCTGAAGGATAATTACAAGGTTACGAGTTTCCAGGGGTATTATTATTCCAGGCCTCTGAGGATAGATGAGTTTATTGACTGGCTGAAGAAATATGAAGAAAGAGGTCTTGGCAGGAAGCAATGAGTTCTGATGAAGAGTATTTAGACAGACTGCTTCGATCCATGGAACATAAAGAAGCGGAGATCGATACGGATGTGCTGCCGGACATAGGTGAGATCCGGCAGGATGTTATCATGCCTGCGGATATCACTCCGGAGGAGCCGGCCGTGGGGGGAGGGGTTCCCGTTGGAGCTCCTGCTCCGGAACCTGCGCCTGCACCGGAGCCTGAGCCCGAACCTGTGATAGACACCATGGAAGAGTTCGAAAAGCTTCTGGCGACAATGGACAGGCCGGAGCCTGCGAAAGCCGATGCTTCCGAGGAGGACAGACTGGAGGCGATGCTTCGCAGCGAACTCGAAGCTGCGTCTGCGCCTGAGCCGATGCCCGAGCCTGAGCCAATGCCTGCACCGGAGTCAATACCGGAACCTGAGCCGATGCCTGAGCCCGAGACTGCGGCCGGGGAACCGTCGTTTGACCTGCCGCCGATGGAAGACATCCCTGTGGAGGAGCCTTTTGATGTGCTTGCGGCGATGAATGAGGTCGATCTGAATGCTGAGCCTGAGCCGATACCGGAGCCAATGCCGGAGCCGGAGCCGATGCCTGAGCCCGAGTCTGCGGCCGGGGAACCGTCGTTTGACCTGCCGCCGATGGAAGACATCCCTGTGGAG
>CACZRA010000382.1 GCA_902783395.1 uncultured Lachnospiraceae bacterium | reverse complement strand
TTCCGCATCTTCTGGGATAATGCATACTGCGTGCATCATCTCTATGATATCCATCAGGATCATATCATCGAGATCCTTGCCGAGTGCAAAAGGGCAGGAAATCCCGATCTTGTTTATAAATTCGCATCGACCTCAAAGATCACCTTCCCCGGGAGCGGGATCGCGAGTCTGGCCACTTCGCTCAACAATCTTGAGGATATCAAGGCGCAGCTGAAGAATCAGACCATCGGCCACGACAAGGTGAACCAGCTTAGACATGTGAGATTTTTCAAGGATATCCACGGCATGTGCGAGCATATGAGGAAGCACGCCGAGGTGATAAGACCTAAGTTTGAGGCAGTGGAAGAGATCTTTGACAGGGAGCTTTCGGGACTCGGGATAGGAGAGTGGACCAAGCCCAACGGAGGATATTTCATTAGCTTTGAGACGCTTCCCGGATGCGCGAAGGAAGTAGTTGCGCATGCAAAGAAGGCAGGAGTCACCATGACCGGCGCGGGCGCTACCTGGCCCTACGGAAAGGATCCGAGAGACAGCAATATCAGAGTCGCTCCGACATTCCCGTCGCTTGCGGATCTCCGTACCGCGGCAGAGCTCTTCACTCTGTGCGTCAAGATCGTCAGCCTTGAGAAGCTGATCAGTGATCAGGGATGATCAGTATTTCCGACAGACACTGCATAGCATCCTCGGGAACCTTGACCGTTTTTCTGTCATAGGTAACAAGGCCGTTTATCTCATCCTCGACATCCGACAGCTGGGTATAGATCGTGCCGCATAATCCTTTACGTATAGAAGGCCGTATTTCGCTGAGATACAGCCTTTTTATACGGTCAAAAAGCTTGCGGCTGCTGTCCACGCTGCCGTAGCCGTAGATCCTGTCTTTATTAAAGATATGGCCCTCCACGCTGTAGCTGTAGCCTCCGCATTCCGAAAGGATGACGGGGCGTTTGTCCGGCATGTACAGATAAGGGCTGTTGTAAACATGTACACTGTAAACATCCCCGGTGATCTGGTCAAACCAGCCTGAGGCAGCGTCTATTATCCGGGTTTTGTCAAGCTCCCTTAGCTTTTCGCATACCGATACCGAGTCAAACTGTCCCCAGCCTTCATTAAATATGGTCCAGTACAATATGCAGGGGAAGGAATAAAGCTGTCTTACCGTTTCTTCCATACGCTTTAAGAACATTGTCCTCGTAGTTATGTTCGGATGGAAACGTTTGTCCTTCTTTTTTTTGAAGCCCAGGTTCGGGAAGATGGTATCTCTGAAAAAGCTGTATCTTCCGTTGTTGATCATATCCTGGAATACTATCATTCCCAGGCGGTCGCAGGCGGCGTAATAAATATCGGACTCCACCTTTATATGCTTGCGGAGTGTATTGAAGCCCATTTTTTTGGCGGTGATGATATCCTGCTCAAAAAGAGAAGGATCGGCAGGGGTGCATATACCGTCGCTGAAATAGCCCTGGTCCAGAAGTCCGTGGAAGAAATACGGCTTCCCGTTCAGAAGGATCCTGTTCGTTTCGTTGACCTTTTCCACGGATACCTTGCGCAGAGCGAAGTAGGAACGTATCTCGTCCCCGCCGTCGGTTTTGAGCTCAAAATCATAAAGATACGGGTCATCGGGAGACCATAGTCTCGGATCCTCAGGGCGTATCACGGCTTTTCCGTCTGTCAGGGCGGCGGGAAGGGTACCGTTCGGAGTATGGACCGTTACCGTTCCGTTAAGTGAGGCATCCCCCGTGTCTATGACAGCCTGTTCCATATCCGTTTCTATGGTGAGGGACCGGATATACTGTTTCGTTACGCTTTCTATCCAGACGGGCTGCCACAGGCCGGAAAAGGGCGTATACCACATGCCGCCGCGGTTAACGCGCTGCTTTCCGTAGGGTTCTCTGTGATCCCTCAGATCATCCACGGTCTCGATCCTTAAGGTGAAGCTGTCACCGTATGATGAGATATCCAGTGTGAAATGCTCATAACCTCCGGAATGCTCCCCGGCTTTTTCATCGTTTATATATACGCCGGCATGCTGGTCTGCACCGTCTATGTGAAGGAGCACTGTATCCTTCCTGAAACCTGCGGGAAGCGTGACCTGTCTTTCGTATTTCAGTACAGCCCCTTCCGCAAAGTGGCGCTGGATCCCCGAAAGAACGGCCTCCGGAGGGAAAGGGACCCTTATGCGTTTTTCCGTGTCGATCCTTGATCCTTTTTCATACACGGAAAAATCCCACCACCCGCAGAGGTTTAAGAAGCTCTCCCTTCGAAGAAGCGGCCTCGGATATACATCCCAGGGGATGATATCAGGATCGGACATCAGTTTTTTTCCTTCGTCGGTAAAAAGTGTCTGCATTATAATTTCTCCCTTAACAAGAACTGCTCATCTTCATCGATTATCTGTGTCATGACATCGGCTATCTCCGGATCGAACTGTGTGCCGCTGCATCTTACAATCTCAGCCCTTACTTCAGACTGGGGCTTCGGATGAGAATAAGATCTTTTGGATGTCATGGCGTCATATGAGTCCGCGACGCATATTATCCGTGCCTCAAGCGGTATATCTTTTCCGGAAAGCCCGTCGGGATAACCCCTGCCGTCATAGCGTTCATGGTGCCATCTGGCGCCTGTGGAAAGCCCCGGTATCTCAGTGATGGTCTTCAGTATATCCCAGCCGATCACGGTATGGGATTTTATCTCAGCGAATTCTTCTTCGGTAAGCCGTCCGTTTTTATTTATGATGCTTTCCTGTATGCCGATCTTTCCTATGTCGTGAAGAAGCCCCATGGAGTATATGTCATCCTGTTCCTTCTTTGAGCCGCCGAGCTTTTCCATGATAAGCCTTGCGTACTCAGCCACCCGTTCGGAATGGCCGTTCGTATAGTGGTCCTTGGCGTCGACAGCCTTTGAAAGAGCCATCATGACCTCCTGTGACAGGTGTACCTTTGCCTCTGCCGCAGCCTCTCTCGCCTGCGTTTCATGGAGCTCCGTCAGAGTGCGGACGAGCTCTACGTAGTCGGGAGTTTCCAGAGAAAGGAAGATTACAAGCACACCTAT
>CACZRA010000381.1 GCA_902783395.1 uncultured Lachnospiraceae bacterium | reverse complement strand
GAGTATGCATCGGCCGGATCAACTTTCAAGCGGCCTGAAGGTGATTTTGCCGGCAGACTTATAACCGATGCGGGACTTTCCGGTCTTACCGTGGGCGGAGCCTGTGTTTCACCTAAGCACAATGGATTCATCGTAAATCAGGGAAATGCGACATCAGAAGATATACTGAAGCTAATAGAAGAAGTCAGAAAAAGAGTGAAAGCCCGGTCAGGTGTGGAGCTTTCGCCTGAAGTCAGGATAATAGGAGAATTCTAGGTAATGAAGCTTGTCATAGTAACGGGCATGTCCGGAGCCGGAAAAAGCAGCACCTTAAAGATGCTGGAAGACCTGGGATATTTCTGCATAGATAATCTGCCTGCACCGTTGATAGAGAAATTTGCGGAGCTGTTCGTGGGACAGATCTCGGAAAATCCGGGAGGGGAGCTTGGCAAGGTCGCTATAGGAGTTGATGCAAGGACCGGCCTTGTATCTCTTAGAAAACCTCTTGAGGATCTGAAAGCACAGGGAATAGCATACGAGATATTTTTCCTTGATGCTGAGGACAGCGTACTGGTAAAGCGCTTCAAGGAAACGAGACGTGCTCATCCTCTCGCGATGGGGGGACGCATAGAAGACGGTATAGCAGAAGAGAGAAAACAGCTGGATTATCTGAGAAAAAACGCAACTTATATTCTGGATACATCCCATATGCTGATCCGTGACCTGAAAAAGGAGATCAATGATATCTATGCCGCAAATAAGAACTACGGCAACCTGTATTTGAGCATTCTGTCATTTGGGTTTAAGTACGGTATCCCTGTTGATGCGGATCTGGTGTTTGATGTCAGATTTTTGCCTAACCCGTTTTATATAGAAGAATTAAAAAATGATACAGGAAAAGATAAAAGTGTCCATGACTATGTTATGTCTTTTGAGGAGGCTCATGTTTTCTTAAGCAAGCTGCAGGACATGATACGCTTCCTTATCCCCAATTATGTAAAAGAAGGAAAAAATCAGCTGGTAATAGCTATAGGCTGTACGGGTGGAAAGCACAGATCCGTATGTCTGGCCGAGGAACTGTATAACGGGCTGTCGGGATCCGAAGAATATGGAATAAGGATAGAGCACAGGGATATAGACAAGGATACTATCCGGCAAAAGCTCAGGTAGGGATCAGGTTAATAACATGTCTTTTTCGCAGGATGTCAAGGCGGAGATAGTATCCCGTCACTCAAAAAAAACCAAAGGCTTTACATTTCCTCAAAATACTAATAATATAAATCCGGCATTGGCTTTGGCGTACCTCTTTGTTCAAAACGGATCGGTGAGCGATCCTGAAAGCAGCTATCATCTGGAACTTGTCTTTGATACAGAAAAGGAGGCCGGGATAGTATCAGAGCTTGTGGAAGAACAGGGATTTAAGGCAAAGACTTCTGTCAGAAAAGACAAACATATTGTTTACCTGAAGGACAGAGAGAACATAGCGGATTTTCTGGGCTTTATCGGAGCGGTGAACGCCATGATGAAGATGGAGAATTCGCTGATCATCAAAGATATGAGGAATTCGGTAAACAGACGGGTGAATTTCGAGACGGCAAATATAGAACGTACTGTAGGAGCCGCAATAAAGGACATAGAGGATATCCGGTATATCGAATCTCATGGCGGCCTGAAGCAGCTGCCGGAAGAGCTGAGAAAGACCGCGGAGACCAGGATAGAGTATCCGGATATATCCTTGAAAAGCCTGGGTGAGAATATGAGACCGCCGCTCGGAAAATCAGGGGTAAACCACAGGCTGCGCAGACTACGGGAATTTGCCCAAAAACTGAGGGGAGAAAAAGATGAAGAATTGTGAAGTAGTAGTGAATATAAAAGAAGACAGGGATGCAAGGCCTATTGCATTTCTTGTCCAGACAGCCAGTCAGTTTGAGTCAAAGATATATATAGACTGTGAGGAGAAGCATGTAAATGCAAAGTCTATAATGGGGATGATGACACTTACACTTACAAACGGAACCCGTGCAGTTATCTCAGCAGACGGTGAGGATGAAAATGAAGCCCTTACAAAGATCGAGGAATTCCTGACAAAGGGATGAAGACACCCTGACATTTTGTTCCGGCCGCCTGATATGGTATAATCGTTATTGCGTTTATCGGTACCTAAAACAATATTTTATTATAAAGGAGAAGAGAGATGGCATTAGTTACAAGTACTGAAATGTTCAAAAAAGCATACGACGGAGGATATGCTGTTGGAGCATTCAATGTGAACAACATGGAGATAGTACAGGGTATCACCGAAGCAGCAGATGAGCTTAAGAGCCCGGTCATTCTTCAGGTTTCAAAAGGTGCAAGAGCGTATGCAAATCATACCTATCTTACAAAGCTGGTAGAGGCAGCGGTCATAGAGCATCCTGATATCCCTATCGTGCTCCATCTGGACCATGGCGACACTTTTGAGCTTTGCAAGGACTGCATAGACGGAGGGTTCACTTCTGTTATGATCGATGCTTCATCAAAGAGCTTCGAGGACAACATCGCCCTGACAAAGCAGGTCGTAGACTATGCTCATGATAAGGGTGTGGTAGTTGAGGCTGAGCTCGGCACACTGGCCGGGATTGAGGATGAGGTTGTAGTCGAGGCAGGAAAAGAAGCATACACCCGTCCTGAGGAGGTCGAGGAGTTCGTATCAAGGACAGGCTGTGATTCTCTCGCGATCGCTATCGGAACATCCCATGGAGCATATAAATTTACTGCAGCACAGTGTACCAGAAATGCAGACGGAGTGCTTGTTCCCCCGCCACTTCGTTTTGATGTGCTTGAGGAGTGCATAAAGAGACTTCCCGGATTCCCTATCGTATTGCATGGTTCTTCTTCTGTACCGCAGGAGTTCGTAAAGATGGTAAATACATATGGCGGCAACATGCCTGATGCAGTCGGTATCCCTGAAGAGCAGCTTCGCCAGGCATCTAAGCTTGCAGTCTGCAAGATCAACATTGACGCCGATATCCGTCTTGCAATGACAGGAAATATCCGCAAGTACTTTGCCGAGCATCCGGATCATTTTGATCCCCGTCAGTACTTAAAGCCGGCACGCCAGGCTGTAAAAGATATGGTATCACACAAGATCAAGAACGTGCTCGGATCAGATAACAAGATCTGATGATCAGATAAGGAAAATATCCCCTGAAAAGGGAGGAGCCCGATATCCAAAAGGATATCGGGCATTTTTATGAAAAAGTTTTTGTAATAACG
>CACZRA010000380.1 GCA_902783395.1 uncultured Lachnospiraceae bacterium | reverse complement strand
GGACAGGCCGGTCTGTACCGCAGCATTGCCGTCAAGCCTTATCGTATACTTCTCCGATCCGCCCGGGTTCTCGTTTATCCTGTCCACTATGTAGGCGCATACTTCTTCGTAGTTCCCCGTAAACGCTTCGCTTCCGTCCGAGGTTACGACCGTCATTGAAATGCTCTTATATGAGTATGAAGAATTCTTTATCTTCGAAAGATAGGAATTGATGAATTCCTGCGTAAGGAATTTCGACTGTTCCTTCGTACGTGAGAATTCATTTGCAGCCTTATGATATTTGCCCTGATTGCAGTCCGTGTAATACCAGTAGCTGCCGTCACGGACTATATTGTAGGTATGGTTATTGGCGTCGGTCCCCATTATGACCTTGCTCGGCACTCCGAGCTCCCTTGAAAGCCTCGTGAAAAGCATCGCGAAGGACTGGCAGGTCCCGTTCCCCTTGATGAGTGCATGATAAGCGGTGTGGTACTTCGGATATCTCCTGTCCGAACCGCCCGCGCCGGATACCGTACCGCTGACATTTTTTGTCACATAGTTGTAGACTGCTCTTATCTTCTGCTCATCCGTACCGTCCTTCACCCCGGCAAAGGTCGTAGCCATAAGATCCGCCACCTTGTTGTCAACGGCAGCTTCCTCTTCCCTTGTGGTGATAAGAGGAAGATACACGTTAAATACATCATAATCCTCACCGTCGGAACCTGTGACACAGTCAAAGGGGATCGGATGCATCCAGTGGGTCGTAGTCCGCTCGGAATCACCGATGCAGTGCAGGATGTAATCGCCCTCCCAGGGCTTCATCCCGTCTCTTTCATTATTAAAGTCGCAGACGTCCTCCATCATTATCTGATTATGCCTGAAGACGTCACTCCTCACCATGATCCTGTCGAAGACGTAGTTATTGTAGGGCTGTCCCGCGTTCATCTTCACCGCTTCCGGATCGGTCTCCTGGTCAAATCCGTATTTCGCGCTGTTGTTAGTCCTGTTGCGTATTATATCCCGGACAGCCTGATATGCCTCCTGTCTCGTCCTGCAGACAACAGCCGAGTCATACAGGGGTTCTGTCCCGTACGCTTCGTCCGTCATCTCCGAATATCCTGTGTCATCGGCAGATACGGTCTCATTTTCCGACACCGCGTCCTCGTAAGTATCTGTTTCTGCTTCCGCTTCCTCAGCAGCTTCTGCTGCCTCTTCCGCTGATGCTGCCTCCTCTGTTTCCTCTCCGGCAGGAATCTCTTCCGCTGCCGTGTCCCGCGCATCTGCGTCCGGTCTGACTTCCTCCTCTCCCACTGCGTAAGAAACGGCATCATCCGCATATGCAGCCTGAAGCTGCAGAGGTGATACCGCGGCCAATAAAACTGTCAAAACCACTGCCAAGATACGCCTGCTCATTTTGGTACTTCCTTTCTGACAAAAAAACTACAGATACTTCTTAAGCTTGCTTCTGATCCTCTGGATCGCGTTATCGGTTGCCTTCTCATTCTTTCCCAGGACATCGGCTATCTCCGAATAGCTCATTCCCGTTACGTAGAGCTCCAGCACATTCTTTTCAAAGGCCGAGAGCTCCTCCTCTATCGCCTTCTCTATCTCCTCACTCTTTTCATTTGACAGCACGACATGCTCCGGCTCCGTGGTATCGCTCGCGCGGAGCATATCCTTCACCTCCACCGCCCTGCCGTTCTCATCGTCATCCTTCGTCTCCTCATACAGTGAGACATAAGTATTGAGGGGGATATGCTTCTTTCTCCCCGATGCCTTCACCGCTGAGTATATCTGCCTCGTGATGCAGAGTCTCGCGAAGGTCCCGAAGGATGCGTCCCTCCCGGGATCGTATTCCTGTACGGCCTTGAAAAGCCCTATCATCCCCTCCTGTATGAGATCCTCATTTTCCCCGCCGATGAGATACATGGTCGAGGCAATGGATCTCACCACATTCTTATAGCGCTCGAAGAGCTCGTCCATACCGGACGCCTCCCCGTCACGCACGTTTTCGATTATCTCCTCATCCGTAAATATACTCAATCTGTCCGCTGCCTTACTATCTCATACGCCAGCACTCCGGCTGCGACTGATGCGTTAAGCGAGTCAATATGCCCCTTCGAGGGAATCCGGACGACGTGATCGCACTTCTCCTTCACGAGCCTCGAAAGCCCTGCTCCCTCCGCTCCTATCACGAGCCCCATCGGTCCCCTGAGATCACACTTATACATGAGCTCTCCGTCCATATCGGCTCCGGCAAACCAGAGCCCCTTTTTCTTGAGCTCCTCCATGGTCCGGGAGAGATTAGTTACCTTTGCCACAGGCACATAGTTTATGGCCCCTGCGGAAACCCTGGCAACGGCCGCCGTAAGTCCCGCCGCACGGTCCTTCGGTATCACCACCCCGTGGGCACCGCAAAGATCGGCAGTCCTTATTACCGCTCCCAGATTATGAGGATCCTCTATCCCGTCAAGAAAAATTATAAAAGGATCCTCTCCCTTGTCTTCAGCGTTTTGCAATATATCCGAAACCTCCGCGTATTTACAGGCGGCAGTCTTCGCGATCACTCCCTGATGATTTCCGGTAGGGCTGAGCTCATCAAGTCTCCTCCTGTCCACATAGTCGGTCCTGACTCCGGCCTTCTTTGCTTCGCGCCTTATAGTATCGAGCTTACCGTCATGCGCCCCGTCGAGGATATAGACCCTCTCCACGGTCTTTCCCGACCGGAAGGCCTCTATGACCTCATTCCTGCCCTCTGTGAGCGATGTGTTCATATTCTTTTCTTCCAACCTGTCATGCTCCTTTTCCGGAATTCTTTCCCGTCGATATATCTATCCCCGTTTCCGCAAGCTCCCTTATCCTGTCCTCCATATCCTTCAGATACAGATAGCCGAAGAGCGCCTCCAGTCCGGTCGCCTTATGATAATCGGTCCCGGACGCGTTCTTTGCCTGATGCGATACCTTCGCATTGCTTCCCCGGCGCATTATGTCGCGCTCCTCATCGGACAGCAGGCTGCCCTTCATCAGCTCGTCGAATACGAGCGCCTGAGCTCTTGCGCTGACGATCCTCGACGTATCCTCATGCAGCCTTCTGGCATGGGTATTTCCTCTCTTCACAAGT
>CACZRA010000379.1 GCA_902783395.1 uncultured Lachnospiraceae bacterium | reverse complement strand
CGACAGCAAATTTGCGATTATATCGGTGGACATCGACAGATTCCGCATAATCAACGACAGATACGGAGTGGAAGCCGGAAATGCGTGCCTGAGAGAGCTCGGACGTATCATACACAGCTCACTTCCGTGGGACGGTCTTGCCGCAAGATATCAGGCGGATATGTTCTCCATCCTTTATGAGTATAATGATGAGCATGAGCTTCTGGATTATATCGAAAAGCTGACTCTTTCATTCCATGTGGATGAGGCGACACGCTGCGGCTCGACCCTGAGCTACGGAATATACAAGATAGACGAGAGAAACATAACGGTCAGGATTATGTGTGACAGGGCGCGCCTTGCCAAGAGAAACATCAAGGGCAATACCCTTACGAATTTCAACGTCTATGATGATAATATCAGACTTAAGGATAATCAGATGGCTGATCTCGAAAGCGAGATGGAGATAGCTCTCGAGCGTCATGAGTTTGTCATGTTCCTTCAACCCAAGGTTTCCCTTATGACGAATAAGATCTGCGGAGCCGAATCTCTGGTGCGCTGGATCCATCCTATCAAGGGTATAAGGATGCCCGGAGACTTTCTCCCGTTATTTGAGTCGAACGGATTCATCAAGCGTATAGATGAATTCATGTGGGAAGAGACCACCAAATACCTTGCAAGACTTAAAGAGCTGAATTACGATATTCCGGTATCCGTAAATGTATCAAGGCTTCATATCGGAAATACGGACCTCGTGACGGAGCTTTCCGGTCTTGTGAAGAGATATGACATAGATCCTGCCAAGCTTGAGCTTGAGATCACAGAGACACTTTTCACCGAGGACACGGGAGCCCTGTATGATATTATGCAGGAGCTCAAGGATATCGGCTTTACGATCGAGATGGATGATTTCGGTTCCGGATACTCATCCCTTAATATGCTTAAAGATGCCCCTGTTGATGTGATAAAGATCGACAGGTTCTTCCTGGATGAGGTGATAGATACAAAGAGAGGTAAGATAATAGTCGCAAACTCCATTAAGATGTCAAAGGAGCTTGGCATGTGTACGATTGCGGAAGGAGTGGAGACTAAGGAGCAGGCAGATTTCTTAAGAAATGCGGGATGTGATATTGCTCAGGGATATTTCTATTCCAAACCGATACCGACAGATGAGTTTGAGGCGCTTTTAGAGGGAGGGATCATCAAATGATCTTCGTAAGACATGAGAATCTCAGGGTAGGAATGAGGCTTGCGAAGCCTATATATGATAAAAAAGGCGTCCTTCTGTATGAAAGGGATTCTAAGCTTACATCGCAGGGGATAGACAGTGTAAAGAATTTCGGGATAATAGGTCTCTATATTCTTGAGCCGGCTGAGCCCGTTCCGCCTATGTCAGAGGAGGATATCGAATTTGAGCGTTTCACCCAGGCTACAAGCTTCACCATCGCTGACGAGCTGAAGGAGCTTCATGATCACGGAAAGGTCAAAAATCTCCCCAATATCACAGCCTCTATTATCAAAGGGTACGGAAGACTTGATCACAGGATCAATTTTGTCCAGAATTTAAGAAGCAAAGAAGATGAGATTGCCAAGCATTCTTTGTACTGCGCCATGATCTGCGCTATGATAAGCCACAAAATGAACATCAAGCTCTCGGATCAGAATGAGGCAGTGACGGCGGCTTTGGTCCACGGGGTCGGAAGATTTGATATCCCCGAGGCAGTCAGGGATAAGAAGGAAAAGACCGAAGAGGACAACAGGCTTATCTATGAGTGTAAGAAAAGAGGTGAATCGATAATTGAATCTGCTTTTCTGTCGACTCCCGGGATCAACCGTATAGTATCCCAGTCTACAAGGATGCTGCATGCCTTTGATAACCACCACGAGCTTGATACAAGAAAGAATGTGACCGGGGCGAAGATCCTTTGTATTGCCCGTGCCTTTGATAACCTCACCGCTATGAACGATGTGAATGAACCCACTTCCGAGATATCTGCTGTCAGGTTTCTTATGTCACACGATGAGTTTTTCGACTCTGAGATGACCTCGGCGCTCATAGACAGTATCAACCTTCTGGCTCCCGGAACCAGCGTAGAGCTTACTAACGGTGACAAGGGACTTGTCATAACAGAGAACCCTTCAAATATACTCGAACCGGTAATACTGTCCTTCAGTGATAACAGGATCATAGATCTCGGTCAGAAGCTGATCTTCGGCGATCTTGGTATCAAGGATGTCATGAAGACCATGGACAACAGGAATATCATAGACAAGGAGGCATTGAAAAAGGCAGGGATAAATCTGTAAAAATCTGATAATTTCTTCACTTTAAATTCTTTCATCACGTTCTGCTTTCTGTTTTTGAATTATCATCAAAAACAGGCTTTCCGTTTGTATTTTTTAACTATCAATTTTTAATTATCAATTATCAATTATCAATTATCAATTTTAAAAGAAGGGAGTTTTTTATGTACAGTTGTGTAAAGACACTGTCTCTTTGCGGTCTTTCAGGCAGAGAGATAAGAGTTGAAGCAGATGTGTCCGAGGGACTGCCAGTATTTGAAATGGTGGGCTATCTCGGGGGAGAAGTCAAGGAAGCAAGGGAGAGGGTAAGGACCGCTCTTAAGAATTCAGGCATATCGCTGCCTCCGAAAAGGATAACGGTCAACCTTTCCCCGGCAGATATTAAAAAGAGCGGAACATCCTATGATCTTGCCGTAGCCGTGTCACTTTTGAAGCTGCTGGGGAAAATACCGTCCGATGCGGCAGACGGCATGGTGATAATAGGAGAGCTTGGATTATCCGGAGAGATACACAGAGTGAACGGTGTGCTCCCGATGCTGATAGAGGCAAGGAACATGGGGATATCAAGCTGCATGGTACCTTTGGACAATCTCGCGGAAGCGGAAGCGGTTGACGGGATGCACTCTGTAGGCGCCGGTTCGATAAATGAAGCAAGAGAGTACTTTGAATCGGGAAAGCTTCCCGAAGGGTATAAGAACCGCATAAAAAACAGGGAAAACACCGAAGGCATGAGATATGACGTGGATTTCTCGGAAGTGAACGGTCAGGAAACCGCAAAGCGTGCCATGGAGATAGCCGCAGCCGGAATGCACAATATCCTGCTGATCGGTCCTCCCGG
>CACZRA010000378.1 GCA_902783395.1 uncultured Lachnospiraceae bacterium | reverse complement strand
GAAAGCTTGTCAGGACAGAAAAAGTCCGCATAAAAAACCTCCTTTTTGATCTGGACGGAACACTTATAGATACCGGCGAGGGTATAATGAAAAGTGCCGCCTACTCCCTTAAGGCAGAGGGGATAGAGGTTGAAGATTATCACGAGCTTTCCTTCTTTGTCGGACCTCCGCTTACATATACCTATACGGAAAAATACGGTATAGATCCGGAAAGGGCAAAGGAGCTTATAAAGATCTACAGGGAACGATACAATCCTGTAGGGTTATATGAAAGCGAACCCTATCCGGGAGTGAGGGAATGTCTGGAACGATTGAAGGCAGACGGATACAGGCTGTATGTGGCCTCGTCAAAGCCGGAGCAGATGTGCCGGCTGCTTCTGGAGCACTTCGGCCTCGCTGATCTCTTTGACGATGTGACAGGGTCTACTCCGGACGGAAGGATCTATTCAAAGTCCCAGGTATTGAACGAGCTTTTCAGCAGGAACATGAAAGACGATCCCTGCTTTATCGGCTCGTCTGTTCTCATCGGAGATACAAGATTTGATGTCATGGGAGCAAATGAAACGGGCTTATCATGTCTTGCCGTCTCCTTCGGTTACGGTGATATGAAGGAAATGACAGCTCTCGGCGCAGCGGGAGCAGCGGACAGTATGGAAGAAATAAACAGGGATCTGTTTGAAGGCCTGTAAGGATACAGTGCAGTTTGCAGAGGCAGAGGTACTCTGCAGGGAGGATCAGGATGAAATACTATACATTAAGGCATAAGGATGTGGCGCATGTGGCGGCATCATCCGACGGAAAACGGGCATATATCTTAAGAGCCTTTAAGACAATGAATGTGCTTCTGCTCAGGGGACATGACGGTACGATACCGCCGCTCTCGGAGGCCGTAGAACTTGACAGTCCCAATGTGGAGATACTCTCTCCGATTCCCCACCCAAGACAGGATGTGATATGTCTTGGCATTAATTATGCCGATCATGCAGAGGAGGCAGCATGCTTTGACAAAGAAGCCTTTTCAAAGGACAGGCCGGATCCGATCTTCTTTTCAAAAAGGGTAAACTATTCCCAGGGTACGGGAGATATCATACCGATGCATGAGGATATCTGTGATTCTCCGGACTATGAAGCGGAGCTGGGAGTGGTGATAGGAAGGGAAGCCTGCCGGGTAAAGGCTGAGGATGCATTGCAGTATATCTTCGGGTATACGATAGTAAACGATGTTTCCGCCCGCAACCTCCAGACAAAACATAAGCAGTGGTACTGTGGAAAAAGCCTTGACGGTTTCACCCCTATGGGTCCATGCATAGTTTCAGCGGATGAATTTGACGGGATCCCGAAGCTTGATATACGTACCTATGTGAACGGTGAGCTGCGGCAGTCTTCGAACACGGGAAATCTCATAACAGGCATACCTGAAATAATAGAGATACTGTCTTCCGGAATGACCCTCAGTCCCGGGACGATAATAGCCACCGGTACCCCCTCCGGTGTCGCAATGGGCATGGATCCGCCGCGATTTCTTAAGGACGGTGACGAGGTCATCTGCGAGATAGAGGGTATAGGAAGGCTTGTTAATACGGTCCGAAAAAGCTTCCGGGAAGCTGATGACTGAAACCATAACAGCAAACTTCCCGAATACCGGTATCCCGGCTTCGGGAAGTTTTCCTGTGTCTCATGCGTGCACACGTCATATACGGCTTTTGCCGTTATCTGATCTATGCTGTGTAGTCTATGCTTCCGCCTGTATACTGCGGCCCGGCAGACGTGGTGCCAAGCTTCTCGGCTACGAGAGAAAACAGATCATCGAGAGATGATGCCCTCACTACTTCGTATTCAAAGTCTTCCTGATCCCCGTAGGCTTCCTTTGCTTTCTCGCTGCGTGCACTCCTCGCCTTATCAAGCCTTTCCTCCTGAGCCTCTTTTGCTTCCTTCTTTTCCTCGGCCTTCTTTGCCTCTTTCTTCTCTGCCTGCTTCTTTTCAAGGCGTGCTGTCTGCTGCTCTCCGGACTTTTTGAGTACAGCGAAATAGGAAACCTCACCCTTGTCGTCTATCTGCATTCCGTAGCCCTTGACGTTGTCACTGTCTCCGAACTGCTCCTTCATCTTTGAGAGACCTTCCTTCGCCATTGATATGATGCCCTCATACTTCTTGCGGAAGTTCTCGTCATTCGCCATTTTCTCGACTTCATCCTCACCGATAAGGACTACGGTCTTATTGGGATTGGCATAGCTTGCGGCATTTGCCTGGGCATTCGCCTTCTCATCCCTTGATACCAGGATGAAATCCATATCGCCGAACTTAGCCTTAAGCTGATCGTAATACTTCTGGGCTTTCTCCGAAAGCTGAGGCTGTCCCACGGTACGTCCCAGCATGCTCTGGGTCTTCTGATTCACTATGGAATCAAGTGCCGAGGATCTGTCATAAACCGCACCTGCCTCCTGTCCTTTTG
>CACZRA010000377.1 GCA_902783395.1 uncultured Lachnospiraceae bacterium | reverse complement strand
TGTTCACGCTGTTCACCACCTCTATATCGGTATCGCTCATCACGATGACGCTCTCAAAGAACTTGCTCCTTACCTTGCCCCCGGCCTTGACCTTGCCGTGCCTTCCGGCGTTCATACCGCGGTTAAGAGTGATATCACCGTCGGATATGATCTCCGCTCCTCCGACATTGCCGTCCACCTCTATGTTGCCGGCTGCCCTGACCACAGCGCCGTTTTCCACATTTCCCTTCACATGGACACTGCCGTCAAAATCTATGTTGCCGGTGGCAAGAGTCACCTCCTCCACCTCAAGATGCTTTATTACATTGAGGATGCCTCCGTTAAGCTCGACCACGCCCTCCAAGGCCGCAGTATAGGTATGCTTGTCCTCGGAAAGAGAAAAACCGGTTCCCTTAAGGAGCTCCTTCTCTATACCCTTCTTGCCGCTTATCGCGGTGCCGTTTACGGAATAACCATCTTCGCCTTCCTCTGCATCATGGTAGATCGCGAGGACATCCCCCTCCTTGACGACGGTATACTTTTCCATGGTCTGATAATCGACCGAACCGTCATCGAGGATCTTGGGCTTCTGATCCACGTCCGTCTTGAAGAAGTATTCATACCAGCCGTCGGCGCCCTTCTTCGGAATACTGCCCCTTGCTATGGGTATGGGTCTCTTGTCATAATTCCCGCTGCAGATCTTGTCTATATTCTCCTCGATGAGGCCGTAGGTGATCTCCATCTCCGCGAGGCTGTCAATAAGGGAATCCCTGTCGATCTTCTTTCCCTCTTCCTTCATCGTGATAAAGGCTTCGATACCGCCGCTGGTGGTATGCAGCTCAAAGTCATCCGAACTTATGCTGAGGTCCTCTCCGCCCTCCTCAAGGATGATGCGGCGTTTCCTCATTTCATTGCTGGTGTACATGAGGGTGCTGTACCTTGAGACATCGAGTCCCCCGGCAAGACCCAGCCGGATCTCCCTCATCTGTTCCCAGTCGTAATACGGATTGGCGTATTTGGAAATATCAAGACGCTTCTCAAGCCCGAAGCGGATCTCCCTCATCTGTCTCCAGCCGAACTTGATATCCGCATAGGTGGTCACATCTATATCTTCCTCAAGCCCCTGCCTGATCTCCGCAATGGCGGCTCCCCTGAAATCCGTCTCAATATAGCCGTCCAGCTCGATGCCGTGATTGAGAGCAAGCCTTATCTGGTACAGCTGCTCGGGATCATAACCCTCTTCGACATATTTCCTGATATCTATTTTTTCTTCTTTGGATTTGCGGAGCTGCTTTAAGACACCGGCGCTGTACTTGAGGGAATCAGAGATATCGATCCCCTTCGTGAGACCTTTGCGCACCTGATGCATCTTCTCGTACGGAAGAGAAGGATCCGCATAGAGCTTTACATCCACCCCTTCCTCAAGGCCGGTGAATATCTCCTCCATCTGCATCCAGTCATACTCCGGCTTTACGTACGGCTCGATCTGAAGACCTGCCGCCAGAGCAAGTCTTATCTGACGCATCTGGATCGCAAGAAAGTCCGGATTCTCATAAAGGGCCGTATTGAGCGATGCCTTTTTTCCTTCTTCTATTTCGAATAACTGATCACTGGTATATTCCGCCAATTCATGCTCCTCAAAATAAGTGTGACATCATTTCATCATGATATCATGACAAAGGTCTTTACACAAGAAAGCTACTGCTTATCCGCGAAGGTCCTTTCGGTAAGGTTTTCCAGCAGACACTGCCTCAGCAGGGTCAGCGCGGCCGCCACCGCCGATTCCCTGATCTTTTCCCTTTCTCCCGAGAATAAGAACTTTTTCACCTTTATACTGCCAAGGACCGATACTCCGATATAGGTAAGGCCGACCGGCTTTTCATCGGTCCCCCCGTCGGGCCCCGCTATGCCGGTAAGCGATATGGCGACATCTGACTTTGCCGCCGCGGCACAGCCCTTGACCATCTCCTTCGCGCACTGCTCGGAAACAGCACCGTACTTCTCGAGCGTGGATCTTTTCACGCCGAGGTACTTTCTCTTTGACTTGTTGGAATAAGTGATAAAGCCCATCTTTATCACATCGGATGCCCCGGGAACATTTATGAGCCTGCCGGTCGTCATGCCGCCCGTAAGTGACTCCGCGGTGGAAAGAGTGAGCCTGTTTTCATTCAGAAGCTGCATCACTGAAGCCTCAAGCGTGACGCTGTCGTCCGTCGTGAAGATCTTGGAGCCGAATCTCTTTTTGATCTCCTTGACTATGGGCTTCACGAGCTTACGCGCATCCTTCTCGCTTTCGGCTCTTGCCGTCACCCTTACATGCACCTCACCGGTCTTTGCGTAGGTCGCTATGGTAGGATTGCTCTGGGCATCAATAAGGTCCTTGAGGTCGGTTTCCACAAAGCTCTCACCGGAGCCGCAGATCTTCACGGTCTCCGAGAAGAAGACATCCCCGGACTTCTCTCTGAGATACGGTGTAACCTGGTCATCCCACATGGGTATGAGCTCTCCCGGAGGTCCAGGCAGAAGGATAGCGGTTACCGTATCGCTTTCCATGATGATGCCTGGCGCCGTACCGTTTTTATTGTACATGACCTTTGCCCCCTTCGGGACATAAGCCTGCTTCTTATTGTTGTCGGTAAGCTTCAGATTTCTTTTTTCGAAGAATTTCTGGATCTGCTTCCACGCCTTGTCATCAAGGACAAGCTCCTTATCCATAGCGCGGGCCACGGTCTCCTTCGTAAGATCGTCCTCCGTAGGCCCCAGTCCCCCGGACAGGATAACGATGTCCGCCCTTTTTGCCGCTTCGTTAAAGACCTCGACCAGCCTTTTGTCATTATCTCCGACGACACTCTGGTAATAGCAGGATATGCCGAGTCCCGCAAGCCCCGCTGAAATATACGCGGCATTCGTGTTTACTATATTTCCCATGAGGATCTCTGTCCCCACGCTGATTATCTCAGCCTTCATCTCTTCCTCCGGTCTTTTCTGATACTGCAGAAGCCAGGCCGCCTCAGGATTCCCCGGGCCTGCTGTCAGTCATGACGTTTTTATTTTTTATGATGTAATCAAGGAGCGAAACGACAGTGAGTATCAATGCTATGTATGTGATCACGGCTGACGCGATCTTCCAGGCAGGATGATCTATATCCGCGATAAGCATTATGACCATCACCATCTGGAAGGTGGTCTTGAACTTGCCCCAGTAGGAGGCCGCAATGACCACGCTCTTTTCCGCGGCGATGATGCGGAACCCCGATATGATGAACTCCCTTGCCACTATGATGACCACGATCCAGGCGGCAAGCCGCTGCAGCTCCACGAGACAGATCATCGCAGATATCACGAGGATCTTGTCAGCGAGCGGATCCGCGAATTTACCGAAGGTGGTGACAAGGTTGTATTTCCTCGCTATCTTGCCGTCAAGCAGATCGGTCAGCGAGGCGACGATGAAGATAGCAAGCGCGACCCATTTGGATGCCGCGCCCAGACAGTCCGTCATTAGGATCGCGACAAAAAAAGGGATAAGTATCACGCGGAATATCGTAAGTTTGTTTGGCAGATTCATTTCCATGGCTGTTTGTCTCCCGATATAATCTGTCTAATTCTAACATATAAAACATAGAAATGTCATCAGGTTGCCGGCACCAAAAAGCTCCCGGGGAATGATCCCCGGGAGCTTACTGAGACTAATTTGTTACTATGACCTTAAGTTCTTTTTTGCTCTTGCCGCACTTGACATATACCTTTGCCGGTGTGGGAAGACCCGTCTTCTTATCGATCTTGGATACAGTCTTGGCATAGATCACGCCGTCCTTTACGGTCACTCCTCCGCTCGCGCTCCAGGTGACCTTCTCGGTCGTGTTTTCGGGATTTACCGCACCCGGAGTATTTATCACGAAGAACAGCCTGTCGTATGAGCCCTGCTTGAGGGTCATCGGCATCACATCTCCCTTTTCGTCAAACTGCATCACCCCGAGCGAATCCCCGGTGTAATCAAGGTCAGGCATGGTAGCCTTTACGACAACCTTCATGACCACGCTGTTTACGGCACCTGTAGTCTTGTCCTTACCCTCAAGGACGATATAGGCGGTGCCTATCCCCTGAGCTATGACATTGGCCGAAATGTGCGCTGTGCCCTTCTTCTGATCATACCAGTTACCCTTGTCCTCAAACGTTACTATATCAGTATTCGTGCTCGACCAGGTGAACTCTTTATTGTTTAAGTCTTCGAACTTAAGCTTGGCCGTCGCATCGATTATACAGGATGACAGCACGTTCTTCTTATTGATGGTCCCGGCGTTGAGGTCAAAGCCCTGTGAGCCCTTCATGCTTATGCTGTAGCTCTTGTCTTCCTTGACCTTCTTCGGAACAGCCACCGGTATCACCTTGACCACGATGCTCACGGGATCCAGGTTGACCCATTTGCTCTGCCCGTACGGCTTGTACTGCGTCTTCACCGTGATATTCGTATATCCGGTATAGCGCGTATCGGCATACTTCGCCGTGACAAGGCCGTTCGTTACGGTGGCAACCTTTGTATCCTGCGACTTCCATGTCGTCTTTATCTCGGCAGCATTGTCAAGAGGATCGGGAAGTATCTGCAGCAGCTCCTGCTCTCCCGTCTTAAGCTCAAGTATATACTGTCCGTCATCGGTCTTGTTGGGCGCAATCCTCTCGCTCGTTACGACCACGCCCTCGGGATTGGTATCCGCTACCGTGAGGGTTATCTTTGCCGTCTTGTTGCCGCAGTAAGCCGTTACCACAGCGGTACCAGGCCGGCATGCCACCATGTAGCCGTCAGAGGACCTGACACTGTCATGGCTTATGGTATCCACTGTCTTAACCTTCACGACATCGGTGTTGTTGCTCTTAAAGACTATGGCAGGCGTACCCACAGTGTTCTTGTCAAATACCGCGTTAGCCGAAAGTATAAAGGTCTCATTGAGGCTCATTGAATACTTCGAAGGAGCGTTCTTTATCTTGCCCTTTGCATCAGGCTGCGGATATGTCAGCTTAAGGCTCTTTATCTTATTCTTGGTGTCGACATACGGCTCCGGATCCACATACCCGCTGTCTTCCGTATACTCGGCCCTTGCCGTGACATCACTGTTGAGGGTCACTTTGACCTTCTCTTTCTTCCTGTCAGCCTCCGTGACCGTCGCTCCGTTTATCGTCCACTCCTTGAAGGTCATAGCCGCATTCACGGGAGAGTTGGCCCTCAGCTCAACATCGGTACCTCTTGCTATACCCGTGCCCTTAGCTATCTCGGTACCGTCAAGGAAGTATCCCTTCGCATCGGTAAGATCCAGATAGACTATGGTCTCTCCCACGGAGATCGTACAGCTTGCCGACTTGTTGTCACAGATTGCCCAGACAGTTGCTTTGCCGGCGCTCTTTGTCTTTACGGTAAACACATTTCCGCTCTGCGAGATATCGACCACGGAAGGATTGTCCGTCCTGAAGGTCAGCGGCAGAAGCTTCTTCTGCTCATCAGTAAGCCTGCTGTCATATACTACCGAGGCAGTAAGCGTTACCGTCTCATTTCTCTTAAGCTCGACACTGCTCTTGTCAAGTGTCAGTGAATTGACCGGATCCTTGATCTTTTCTTTTGGAATTTCCTTGCTCGTGTATACCGGATTCGCTGCTATATTGCATGCAGGCATGAACTCTATGAGCACCTGAGTCAGATCCTCCGGGTTACGGTCATCGGTGGTCCAGTCGATATCTTCTCCGTCCTCATCGACCACTATCCAGTCGGTAAGCTCATATCCTGCCGGTACCGCGTCAGCGGACAGCATCACCATATCATCGGCATGAACCTCATATGCCTCCTCCGAATCTCCGGTCAAAGGATCCACCAGATATGCGGTACAGTTCTCCGTCTTGATACTGTAAAGAGGCTCCTCGATAAATATCTCCACATCAAGCAGCAGGTCTTCATAGGTTTCAGGATCGTTGTTGTAAACCACCTTCGCCCTTACCACGCCTTCATCGCCGCCGTCTCTTTCTGCATAAAGATCCACGGAAGGATCCCATGAGCAGCCGGCGGGAAGCGTAAGATCCGCAAGTTTGCCGCCGGATCTCAGCGTAAGATTGTCAAGCTCCTCAAGCACGTTCTCCGAAACCTCGGCAGTGGGCTTTGAAAGGAACAGGTAATACTCCTCGGACAGCTCGCTCAGCTTGCAGCCATCTTCTACAGCCATCGCGGTAACCTTGGCCACATCGTGCCCGTTAAGCTTCGCTCTCGTGATCGTCCTCTGCTCAAGCTCTGCCTGTATGGCATCGATATTATTGCCCGACAGCGGCTCATACTTATGAGCTCCGTCAAAGAGGATAATATTTCCGCTGACATCCTGCTTACACGGAGCGTAATATCCGTATATATCACTCTTATCGGGATCATCGTAATCGTTCTCAAAATCCTCATAATCCCAATATGTGATCAGGTAGTATACATCGGCATCATTTGCGGCAGAGAAGCTTACCTCAATACTTTCCACTCCGGGCTCAAAGTCATCCCCGGCAGGAAGGATATCGGGCTTTTCGGTATCCGGCGCTCCCTCAAGGAATACGGGGTAGTCAAAGTAACATCTGACTTCATCATCTACTTTCACAATACTTCCGTTTTCCTTGTCATAGTCCATACCGTCGGGAAGGACCACATAGCCTTCGATATAGAGGCTCCAGTCATCTATTCCGTCAATATCTTTGGTTTCCAGATAATCCCCGAATTCTTCCTGGAAGCCATCCGTGATCCAATTCACGGAAAGATTCTGCACACTGTCGTCATCGACAAAGACTGCAGTGGTATCCGGAAGGTTATCACTTACGGTATTCTTGAATCTGTCCTTCTTGTACTTACCAGGGTTCGCCTTATCCCACGGAACGGTAAGCGACTCAGGCGGTATCACATCTATGAAGGTTGCCTGATCCGTCTCGGCAAACGTCACAGCTATGTTAACGCTCCTTGCAAGTCCGGTGTCACTGACATTATCCGAAACCGAATCCCTGACGACAGCCTCGGGATCAAGCTGCTCCACCCAGACTTCTATAGCCTTTATGCTGTTTTCCGAGGCACTGTCATCCGTGTCATACGGAGGCACAACTGTCCCGTCCTCGCTTACCGTATATCCGTTCACACGGACATCGAGCTCATCCTCGTAGGCAAAGAACTTCTGACCAAGCTCCTGCGACGTTCCGTCTTCCTCAAGATACCTAAGCTGGTCGGCGCTTATCGTGATCACCGCCGTATACTCGGTCTTTGACCTGACAAAACCGTCCTGATCCACTTCATTTTCCGATGCAGACCAGTTCACACTGACGGAGCCGGGATCTATGGAATATGTATAGCCGCCTAACTTGACGTCGAGGCTCTCGGGCTGCAGCTCGAAGCCTTCACCCGTCACGGGCGCCGAAAGCTCCGCATCCGTCTCTGTCATTTCAGGTGCCGCAAGAGCCTGCAGCTCCACGGCATCTTCACTGACTGTATAATCAAGCAAAGCTCCGGAGTCAAGACCTTTTTGATTGTCAGCCTTTATCTCATTCCAGGATACAAAACCATAATCCCTGAAATCCGTGCCCTCTGCGAGAGAATAGAAATCCTCATAAACATGCTCACCCTTTTCCAAAGTCTCATCGAAGAGGTAGTCCGTTTTATTTTCGGGGTCGTTGAAGTCTTCGATATAGACCTTTACATTTCTGAACATCGGACGAATGATCGTGTAGCTGTATTCCGGATCATCGCTGTGAATATCTGTCCCATCACCGGACACAGTTTGTACTTTAAGAGTATGGGATTGATTAACTCCTTCGTCCGGCAGAGGAACTTTTA
>CACZRA010000376.1 GCA_902783395.1 uncultured Lachnospiraceae bacterium | reverse complement strand
TGCTGCCGGATTCCTGCCTGGCATAGCGGAATTCATTGATATAGCCGTGATCCGACCTTCGTGACATAGCCTGCTTTGCAAGCTGCTCGGCATCCTCAGCTCCGACCGAAGCAATAAAGTCCGTGGATGAATTGACCGCATTTCCTGCCGCGTCAAAACGTACTACGAAAAACCTTGTCATATAATTTGAGTCTTCATCGGGAAACATCTTGAAGGGTTCGGGAGGAGGGCCGTCACGCTTTGGCCCGGTCTGCGGCATCTCTTCAAATGAAAGGATGGAGGAGAGCGTTTCATCCAGCCTGTTCGTGACCATGCAGAAGTTCACGACATTGACAAGGACCGATATCATCACTATGACGGCAAAGAAAGCAAGCATCGCTGCGATTATCACGCGATGTCTCATATTCCTCAGCATGACGGTACCTCCAGCGAATATCCTGCCCCGCGTATCGTCTTTATCTCGACATCGGCTCCTATGCCGCGGAGCTTCTTCCTCACATAGCCGATATGCGTCCAGACGACATCTATATCCGACTCCGTGTCAAGCCCCCATATCTTTTCCATGAGGTGGTCCGCCGAAAATACGAACCCGGGGTGAAGGATAAAAAGCTCCATGAGCTGGAATTCCTTATTCGTAAGATTTACGCTGCTGTCTCCCACGGTCATTTCATAGCGGTTTCCGTCAAGCGTCAGGTTTCCCGCTTTGTGCACCGTGTCGGAGTAATTCTCACTGCGACGCCCCAGCGCCTTTATCCTCGCTATGAGCTCGTTCGTCGCGAAGGGCTTCGGAAGGTAGTCATCGGCTCCCGCCTCAAGCCCTGCCACACGGTCCTCGATATCCGCCTTGGCGGTGAGCATGAGCACCGGGGTTTTGATGTTATTTTTCCTTATAAGGGAGAGCACCTCCAGACCGCTCATTCCGGGCATCATGATATCAAGGACAATGACCTCGTAGGAGCCTGCCCGGATATAATCCCAGGCATCCGTCCCGTTGAACACGATGTCCACGGAGTATTTCGCCTTTTCAAGCAACAGCTTCAGGGCTTTTGCAGTGGCAGCCTCATCCTCTGCGATCAGTATCCTCATTCCCGCCTTCTTTCTCTCCTCTTTCTCACCATACAGTTTTCAGCTTTTCCCATAATTATAGTCCGCAGAAGATATGTGTTCAATAAGTGCTGTCTACTGTGGCTTTTTTGTGTCCATCACTGGTTTACAATAACTGTGGTATATTGTAGGATAAATATAACTGTTGTTTTTTGCATGCGCAAAATCGTGTGCAGTTTATTTGGGTACGGATCGGTTTATAAAACGGATGTTATGGCCGATATAATGAGATACAGCAGGTTTTTTTATCTTATATCAGAGCAGTAGGTTTACATAATATACAAACAGGAGATGCCATGCTTAAGGACAGATGGAACAACATGAATCAGTTCAGGAAGAGAGTATTTGCGGTAACGCTGGCAACGGCGGTCGTGAGTACGACTCTCAACATAGGAAGCATAGCCGCGAACGCGAGCAATTCCGCAAGAGGGAGGAAGATAATGTCCTTTGCGGAGCTGCCGGAGGATGTGGCGTCACAGACGCTCCCGATCGGCGGAAAGAAGGCCGACTTAAATCTGCCTGAAGAGCTTGATGTCCTCCTGTATTCGGAAGAGGCGGAAAGCGAAGAGGCTACGGAGGGAGTAAAGAAGCTTGAGGAAGAAGAAAAGCCCACCATAGAGAGACCCTCGGAAGAGACCGGCGGATCAGAGGAAGAGCCCTCTTCGGAAGAGCCGTCCTCCGAGGCGGCACCGGAGCAGCCCTCAGAGACGCCTACGGAAACACCTTCTGAAGAGCCTTCGGCGGAAGAGCCCTCTGCTGAGCCTTCCGATACCCCGGAAGCTCCGGCGGAAGAGGAGCAGTCACCGGGGGATGAAGGATCTGATAGCCTCACCGGACGGATAATAAACACCTTTATGCCCGTTAAGGCATATGCGGCGGAGCCCGATACGGAAGAGAAAAAAGAAGAAGGCGAAGGAACCGAAGCGGAAGAACCGTCGGCGGAAGAGCCCTCATCAGAGGAGCCTGCCACCGAGGAAGCGTCCGAGCCTAAAAGCGAAGAGCCCTCACCTGCGGAGCCCGCATCGGCGGAGACTCCCTCTGAGGAAGCGACCGAGCAGGCAACAGAGTCTGCAACGGAGCCCGCGACGGAGACTCCTTCAAAGCCCGGCAAAGAGGAGGGCGCGGAAGTAAAGAAGCTCACCGACGGAGAGGAGTATACCCTTACCGATGTCAGATGGAAGCTGAACCGCGACAAGAGCGAGTACGGAAGCCGTTTCCAGGCGGTACGGGCCGGGGACGTATTCTATTTCGTGCCTGATATCAAGGCTTACGGTCTCACCACGGAAGCCGATCTCCCCGAGATAACTGTTACCATCGTGGATGAGGATACGGTAAGCGAAAACACCGTAAGCGGAGATGAGGTAAGCGAAAACAGCGTTTCCGACAACACCTCCCCTGCCTTCGACCAGTTCATGATAGTTGACGGCGTGAGGGTCAGCGTTACCGCGCCCGAGGGCGTATTCCCTGAGGATGCGACTCTCAAGGTGAGCAGGATCGATGACGCGGAATCCAACGAAAAGATTGAGCAGACGCTCAAAGCGGACATGGGTCTTTCCGATGAAGCCGAGATAAACGGTGAAAATATGACCGGTGATACGGAAGATGAAGAGGATGACGAGGATGAGGAGGATAACGAGGACGGCGTTGTCCAAGGGACAGCGGAGTCTTTGAAATACATTTCCTTCGATATCAAGATAACAGATCTCTCAGGAAACGAGATCCAGCCCAATACGGAATACGGCAGGGCAAATGTCACCTTCTCCCAGGCAGCCATAGTTTCTGACTATATCTCATCTCCCGGTGAGGAGACAGAGGGGAAGATAGGCAGTGAAGACGGCGGAGAGGATTCTGAGAATAAACACGAGGGAACCTATGGCGAAGATGATGACAGCACCGCAAAGAAAACCCTTCGTGTCTATCACTTTGATGATGATCTTGGCAGCGTGGAAAGGCTCGGTACGACCGTGGACGGAGCAGAAAGCGCAGTATCGGTCGATGCAGAGCATTTCTCGGCCTACACGCTGGCCCTCGGTGAATCCGCTTCAAGCCAGACGATAGAAGGGTATGTCATCAAATGGTCAGGTTGTGACTGTACATTTGAAAGAAAACTTTCTCCTTCCAGTGTGGAAAAGTGCATAAGGGTTAATATAGCAGAGAACATCGGCTCGGACGGCGGCAATATAGAAGTCACGATGAAGAATAAAGGCGAATCCTCCATCTGGGCGCTGCAATTCGCGGGTAACGGCACAAGTAAAACGAATATCACGCTGGACGGCGTGAAAATGGACAGGAAAACTACTCCGGGCGGATCTTTCTGTGCTGTCCAGCTCTATAATCTCGGAAGAGCTGATCTCACATTTAAGAACTCTACGTCGGTTATCTGTGAACATGGGGATCAGGATACGTTAAACCTCCGTGATACCCATACGACACTGATACTGGGCGAAGGGACCACGGTGATCAAATCCGGTAAATATAACAAAGCTATTACTGCGCCTAACTCAAAACTCACGATAAAAGCCGAGGATGAGGAT
>CACZRA010000375.1 GCA_902783395.1 uncultured Lachnospiraceae bacterium | reverse complement strand
TGAGCCCCATGATAAGGACCTCCACGTCCTCCTTCAGGGAAGCTTCCTTAAGCAGTGAAGCAAATTCCTCCGCCCTGTCCCTTGAAAGTCTCGCGGATACCTCGCCGATGGAAGAGCTCACCGCATGATCGTCGCCCTCCCTGTCATAGCCCACTATAATGCGCGAAGGATAGAGATTGTCGTAGAGGGCCTTTGATTCGCGCAGGAATTCCGGACTGAAGATGATACGGTCATTGCCGTATTTCTTCCTTAACGACATCGTATAGCCGACGGGAATGGTACTCTTTATCACTATCGTGCAGCGGTCGTTCACTTTTTGCACTAGCTCTATGACCTCCTCCACATGGGAGCCGTCAAAGAAATCCTTCTTCGGATCGTAATTGGTCGGGGCCGAGACTATGACGATATCGGCGCTGCTGTAGGCCGCTTCGGCATCCGTGGTCGCCGTCAGGTTGAGCTCCTTCTCAGCCATATATTTCTCGATATAATCATCCTGGATCGGAGAGAGCTTATTATTGATCCTGTCGACCTTTTCCTGGATTATGTCAACCGCAGTGACCTTATTCCGCTGGGAAAGCAGTACCGAAAGCGACATTCCCACGTAACCAGTTCCAGCGACCGCAATGTTTTTCATATTCAGTATAACCTCACCTTCTGTGTCATCCTGTACACCCCGTCACTCTCGCTGCCCGTGAAATCAACGGAAAAGCCCTTTGCTCCCGGAGTGTTCTTGAATATCTCGTTCATATATCCCGACTTTGCGCTGCCGTCCGCATAGGAGCGCATACAGCTATTATACACGGACTTGTCCGTGGTATAAAGGTCGAAGGAATAGGAGCCCTTTCCGGAGCTTTCGATCTTCTGCCTGCAAAGATCATAGTACTGCTCGAGGCTGTCCACATAGGTTCCGTCGGGAAGCTCTGCCGGCTTCTCCTTTGATGTTTCCTCCTCTTCGGCTTCCCCGGCTCCGGTCTCGTAGTCGCTCTCGTCCGCGGGCTCTTCCTCCAGATGCCCGTATTTTCCGCCTTTGCAGGCGGGAAGATAGACCGAGAGGCTCGTGCGTCTGTGATCCTTTGATATATCCTCGTCGGACATATTGAAATATTCGTACTGCCAGGTCTCCGAGGAATCATCCCAGGTCACGTCGACATTGTAATAATCGCCGTCGAGCTTGATGATATTCCAGGCGTGAGGCTCACCCGCCACGCCCCTGCAGTAATAGCACGGGATACCGAGATTTGTCATGATATACTGGAAAGCCCTTGCGTAGCCCGCGCAGACGGTGGAGGAATTAACGATGCCGCTGTAGGCGCTCTGATTCATCTCGGCCTTGAGACTGTAGGAGAAGGCATCGCAGATCGCATTGTGGATGTTCTTTTCTTTGTCATAGTCGCTGCCCTCTGCGCCGGAGGCCGCCAGCTTATCCGCCCCGCTGTCAAAATCCTTTGCGGCTTTGCTCAGGTTTTTTGACGTGCGGTTAAAGGAAAGGATGAGCTCAAGACAGTCGCCGCCCTCCCTGAAGCCTGCGGAATACTCCGTATTCAGCCAGAAAAGCTCCGGATGATCGTTGAATACGGCTTCGAAAACATTCATGAGCGACGTCCAGGATATATCCTTCTCCACCGCCTTGAAGTCATCGTTCAGCTCATTCGCGTTTGCGTAGATCTGGCGGTAGAGATGCTGTCCCTTTTCATCGAGCATATGGTAATAAGGGTAGAATTCCTGATCGAAGGAAAGATCATCGCCGGTGGGCCCGGTGGAAAGAGTGGATTCGATCTTGTCGGCCTTCTCTTTATCAAGGATATTCCGGGTTCCCTCGGGCTCCTTGTATCCCGTGAGTGTCTTCAGGGCATCGGATACGGTCTGCTCAGTGCCCCCGGGGACATAGGAGGAGCTTATGCTCTTTTTTAGCCCCGTTTCGGGATCGGAATCCTCAGGAGGCTCATCGGGGATATCGGAAGAAACAGTATCCGAAGGCTCCTCCGCCGGTTCCGCGGCAACAGGCTCCGGATCTTCCTCGTCAATGACTGTCGCGGAGGGAGCCGCGCCGCCCATTGCGGCAAGCTCGCTGGTGTCGGAGGGCTTTTTCATGAAGGCCTCAAAAAGATCGGGCTTCAGGACGCTTAAGCCAATGAGTCCGCACAGCAGTACTATCGCGGCAAGGAGTACGATAAGGAAGTTCCTGAGGATCTTCATCGGCGTCCGCTGCTATGAGTAATTGGCGGCAAAGCGCTTTGCAGCCTTTGCGATCTGTGCCACCACGTCATCGGGTTTTACTATCTTTACCTCGGGACCCAGGCTCATGATCCAGCCGAAGAACTGATTGCTCACGGCAACCTCCACCGAAAGGCGGCTCCTTCCGCTTCCGGACTTTACGAAGGAGACATCCTTGCCGAAGCGGTCGATGAAGATACCGCACATCTCATCGGGAAATTCGATGGTCACGCGCTTCCTCTCGCCGTTGTACATGCCGAAATTCATGCGGGCATAGGCTGCCATATCGAAGTTTTTGAATAAAGACTTACCCTCTCTCTTCTCATCGAGGATATCTATCTGATCCATCTTGTCGACCCTGTAGTGCTTGATCTCGCGGTCAAGGTCGTCAAAGGCTATCATGTAATAATTCTCGTCATCCCAGGTCAGGGCCCAGGGGCTTACATAGAAGTAATCACCGCCGTGACGGGCGACGAGTCTTTTGTTTATGCTCCACTTATAGTACTTGAAGCGGATCTTGCAGTCCGTGTTTATCGCGTTGTGTATATCGTCCACATTATAATAAATACTTTCGTTCATCGTCTTTATCCTGCCGTGGACATAGACCTGGCGCGAAAGCTCGTCAGCCTCGTTCTCGCTGGCGAGGGCTTTGACCTTATTTATGAGCTGTCTGGATTTCTTTTCGGTGATGAACTTGGATGACTGCACCGCATCGATCAGGAGCTTGAGCTCGGGAAGCTCAAACTGTCTGGAGGTCACATGGTAGAGATGATCCCTGCCCTGTCTGTCGCAGACAACCTCGATGCCGAAGAGTGACATATCCTCGAAGTCCATGTAGATGCTCTTTCGCTCGGCCTTTACTCCGTACAGAGAGAGCTCGTTAAGGATCTGTGACATTGTGAGTCCGTGTTTCTCGTCGGTCTTTTCGAGCATTATCTTCATGAGATAAGGAAGCTTAAGCTTCTGGTTTGAGTTTTTCGGCATGGGTCGCTGTCCTCCCTTCTCCGGATGATATGTGGATCTCCAGACTATTATACATAATCCGGCTATGTTTCACAATTTAATGATACAAACGCCAAAAGTCCAACAACACAAGCAACGAAGCAATTCGTTGTATCTATACAGTGGTTTACGAATGAATGCTTATCCCATCGAGCGTTACTGTTCACAGCCTTTCAGGCTGCGAACGTAACGGGTTTTGCCAATTAAATTGCCTTCGGCAATGGGGCAAAACCCCTGCCTG
>CACZRA010000374.1 GCA_902783395.1 uncultured Lachnospiraceae bacterium | reverse complement strand
CAGGATATAGACCTGGACGATGATTTCAGCTTTGATTTTATAAAGAGATAGAACGATACGGGAGTATGTAATGTATGATATCGCGATAGTGGGGACAGGGCCTGCCGGAGTTAGCGCAGCGCTCACGGCAAAGAACAGGAATAAGGATATTCTCCTGCTCGGAAGGAAGGACCTCTCGGAAAAGGTTTCAAAATCCCACAGGGTACTTAATTATCCCGGGCTTCCCGATATCGCGGGGGAGGATCTCGTTAAGGCAATGCGGGATCATCTGGATCAGATGGGTATAGAGATCACAGCGGAGAAGGTGATCAGTATATATGCCATGGGAGATTACTTTGCTATCCAGTGCGCCAGGGAGATGTTTGAGGCATCTAGCGTTATAATTGCCACGGGGGTCATGCCGGGAAAGATGCTTCCCGGCGAAGAAGAGTATCTCGGACGCGGAGTCAGCTACTGTGTTACATGCGATGCAGCACTGTATAAGGGAAAAGAGGCCACGGTACTCGGATATTCCCCAAAAGAGGAGGAAGAAGCTGAGTTTCTGACCGAGATAGCGAACAGAGTATATTATGTACCGGTGTATCAGGAGGAGGTAAGTTTCTCCGCAGCGAATATAGAAGTTATACGCGGCGCAGCGAAGGAGATAAAACGCAGGGACGATAAAAGCGTGCTTGTGCTTGATAAGCAGGAAATAGTATCAGACATTGTATTCGTGCTCAGGGATGCGGTATCTCCGGGACAGCTGGTACCGGGACTTGAGACCGAGGGGGCGCATATAAAGACCGGGAGAGATATGTCTACAAGCATCAGCGGACTGTTTGCTGCAGGCGATATCACGGGAACTCCGTATCAGGATGCGAAATCAGTCGGAGAAGGAAATGTGGCAGCTTTGTCTGCTGTGTCGTATTTAGCACAGAAGGTTAAGAAACAGCCATAACGGCGGAAAAGAAAGGGGGCAACTTATGGTAAATGTGATCGGGTCGGACAAGTGGTCCGAGGTAGTTGAAAAGGATGCGGCTGTAGTTGATTTCAATGCTACATGGTGCGGACCCTGCAAGATGATGGCTCCGGTTCTTGAGGAGCTGTCCGGGGATTATGAAGGTAAAGTATCTTTTTACGCCATAGATGTGGATGAGAATCAGGATCTTGCACAGAAATATTCGATAATGAGTATCCCGAATCTGATATTCTTCAAAAAAGGCGAGAAGGTGGATTCATCTGTCGGGTTCATTCCAAAGGATAAACTTAAGGACTGGATAGATTCACAGCTGTAGGGGATCTTTCATCCTGCAGCCGGGGCATCCGGCAGGATCGACATTAAATGAACATTCTTCGGGAGAGGCGAGAATGCATACGGCGGAAGCCGAAATGCCCTCGCCTTTTCCTGTGAAACCGAGATGTTCCTCGGTCGTTGCCTTGACATTCACCTGACCCATATCTATATCCAGCGTCCCGGCGATGTTTTTTCTCATTTCATCAATATACGGCCTCATTTTGGGAGCCTGAGCGATTATCGTGGCGTCAATGTTCTGAATAAAAAGCATTTTGTCCGAAAGCATATCTCCGACTTCGGACAGCAGCTTAAGACTGTCAGCATCCTTATATTTCTCATCAGTATCGGGGAAGTGGGCACCGATATCGCCCATGGCTGCTGCGCCCAGGAGTGCATCCATTACCGCATGAAGCAGCACATCAGCATCGGAATGACCGAGAAGACCCTTTTCATAAGGGATATCGACTCCGCCTATAATGAGCTTTCTTCCTTCTGTCAGCCTGTGTACATCATATCCCTGACCGATACGCATGATTTTATCCTCCGCAAAATATTGACAAAACATACCAACTCTATACAATATATTGATTGGGACGGCAAAAGTCAATTACTGATGATGCCATTTCCGGTCTGATCCGGATCCGGGCAGATCTGAGTGGTGTCATGTGTTTTAATATAGTTCAGGGTGTTTATTGATGGACAGGGAAAAAAGACATAAAAGAGTAGTAAGGCAGCGGATACTCGCATTTATTCTGACAATACTGGGGCTGGGGCTGATAATCGGCGGCGCGGTATACGGGGGGATATATCTCAAGAATACCGGGTTCTTTGAAAAAATACCGATGCCTGAGTCCAAGGTGGAAGAGGAGATACCTTCCGAGGAACCGACGAAAGAGGATGATTCCTGGATCGCGGTCGAAAAGGAAGTGATAAAGGATGATTATGCGGATGTTGATACCTCTGTGCTGTCTGAGGATGAAACTCCGACCGAGGAACCGGAGGCGGATCATGACGAAGAGATAGAAGCTATAATAGCGAATCTCGAGCCTGAGGAGAAGGTTGCCCAGCTGTTCATGGCCACGCCGGAGCAGGTGATAGACAACAGCCTTATCATCACTCAGGCGGGAGAGAAATCAAGGGATGCCCTGACGCTTTATCCCGTCGGCGGACTGGTTTATTTTTCCGACAATCTGGAGGATCCCGATCAGACCAAAGAGATGATCTTAAATACAAAGGAATACATCAGGGCAGCGTGCGGGATCGAGCCTTTTATTGCCGCCGATGAAGAGGGCGGGAGAGTCGTGCGGATAGCCGGTAACGAAGCCTTTGAAGTGGAAAATGTCGGTCCCATGGCGGAGCTCGGTAAAACGGGAGACATGGACGGCGCATATAATGCAGGAGCCAGTATCGGTACCTATATGTCAGAGCTTGGTTTTAATCTGGATCTTGCGCCCGTAGCCGATGTGATCACAAATAAGGAAAATGAGGCTATCGGCGACAGGGCTTTCAGCTCCGATCCAAACGTCGTAGCAAGACTCTCGTGGCAGTACGCGTCGGGGCTGCAGGATAATGGCGTGACTGCCTGCTTCAAGCATTTTCCCGGACAAGGAAGTGTTGCGGGCGATACGCATGAAGACATCGTGTCACAGAATAAGACGCTTAATGAGCTCTATGATTCGGATCTGGTCCCGTTTCAGAATGCTGTCAATAATGACGTGAAAATGATAATGGCTTCACATGTATCCTGTCCCGAGATCACGGGAGATGATCTGCCTGCAAGTCTTTCCCATGTGATGCTTACCGATATTCTCCGCGGAGAGATGGGATATAACGGTGTGATAATCACTGATTCCTTCCTTATGGAGGCCGTGAAATCAGTATATCCGGATCCGGGGGAGGCAGCGGTTGCCGCTATAAAAGCCGGCGCAGATATCGTACTGATGCCTGCGGATTTTCATGAGGCATATAACGCAGTGCTGTCGGCGGTATCCGCCGGAGAAATAGAGGAAAGCAGGGTGGATGAATCCCTGCGGAGGATACTGAAGATAAAGCTTGGACGATAGACTTATGTTGTGATATGATTCAGATTATAGTGCAAAGAAAGCATAAGAGCGGCATCTGGATCCCGTCAGTTTACGAGGAAGCCTCATGCAGGACCAAATAAGACATCTGAATGAAAACTGCTGAGCTGGAACAGAAACAAAAAGAAAAACAGGAGGAAATGATGGAAAATCTTGAAAAGAATTTAGACGCACTCACAAAGAAGCTTTACGGCAGGCCGATCAACCAGGTGACGAACGCAGAGATGTACCATGTACTGCTTCAGTTCACGAAGGATCTGATCGCCGACAAGAAGGAGATCACCGGCGAAAAGAAGATTTATTATATTTCGGCTGAATTCCTCATCGGCAAGCTGCTGTCAAACAATCTGATAAATCTCGGTGTCTATGACGAGCTCGAGGATGTCCTGCAAAGATACGGGAAGTCAATCGCGGAGCTTGAGAACGAGGAGCCCGAGCCTTCGCTTGGAAACGGGGGACTCGGAAGGCTTGCGGCCTGCTTCATGGATTCCATAGCGACATTGGGACTGAACGGCGCGGGGATAGGCCTCAATTACCACTTCGGCCTCTTTAAGCAGGTATTCCGTGACAGACTCCAGATGGCGGAGAAGAATGACTGGATAGAGAAGAAGAGCTGGCTGAATAAAACCGATGTTTCCTTTACCGTGGAATTCGGCGGCGGTAAAAAGGTAAAGTCCGTGCTGTATGACATTGATGTCGTAGGCTATGAGAACGGCATAGACAAGCTGCATCTCTTTGATCTCGAAAGCCTGGACGAGTCACTTGTGGGTAACGGTATTGATTTTGACAAAGAAAATATTGAGAAGAACCTGACTTTATTCCTTTATCCCGATGACTCCGACGAGGCCGGCAACCTGCTCCGCATATACCAGCAGTATTTCATGGTATCTAACGGCGCGCAGCTTATCATCAAGGAGCTGAAGGATGCGGGGCGCGACCTTTATGAGATGGACAAGTATGTGGCGATTCAGATAAATGACACGCATCCCACAATGGTGATACCGGAGCTGGTCCGCATACTCACTTGGGACGAGGACTTTACGATAGACGACGCGATAAAGGTCGTAAGCAGGACATGCGCGTATACGAACCATACGATACTCGCGGAGGCGCTGGAGAAGTGGCCGCTGGATTACCTGAATAAGGTCGTGCCGCAGCTCGTACCGATAATCAAGGAGCTGTCCGCACGCATAGCGAAGATCAATAAGGATCCTAAGGTCCAGATCATAGACGATGAAAAGCGCGTTCACATGGCGAATATCGACATTCATTACGGATACTCCGTGAACGGAGTGGCGGCGATACATACCGACATCCTGAAGAATACGGAGCTTAATGCTTTCTATAAGCTTTATCCGGAGAAATTCAATAATAAGACGAACGGGATCACCT
>CACZRA010000373.1 GCA_902783395.1 uncultured Lachnospiraceae bacterium | reverse complement strand
CCAGGATTCTTAGGAATGGCGCGTATCATGAGTATCATGAACTACGTTTATTTCCTTGGATTCCTCTCACTTGGAGTTACATTTGTCATAGCAACGGGCGGTATTGATTTCTCGATAGGTCCGGTCATGTTCTGCTGCGGACTTATTTCCGGATACACGATGCTCAATAAGGGGGCACCGGTTGTCCTGTCACTCCTTATCAGCATACTGATAGGATTTCTTTTCGGTACGTTCAACGGATATCTTATATCTTACTGGACTATCCCGCCTTTTATCGTATCCATGGCATCCATGAATATAGCAAAGGGTATCGCGGCAGTTTATACAAAGACACAGTCGGTCAGCTGGCCGCTTTCGACCGATCCTGAAAGAGGATGGTTCAGGAATCTCGTAAGCTTCAACGGATTTCCGGTGGGACTTGTGATATTTCTCTGTGCGGCATTCATCTGTATGATCGTTCTGAACAATACAAAGCCCGGAAGATATATCCTCTGTCTCGGGAGCAACCGTGAGGCAGTAAGGCTTTCCGGTGTCAATACAAAGAAATGGGAGATGCTTGCCTATGTGATATGCGGGACTCTGGTAGGCATAGCGGCGATCTTTTTTGTGGGTGCATATACTACTGTCCAGCCGGGATATGGAGATCAGTACAATAACGAAGCCATAGCAGGCTGCGTCATGGGAGGAACCTCCATGGTAGGCGGTCTCGCGTCGATAGGCGGAACCGTTATAGGAGTGCTGATCATATCACTGCTGCAGGAGGGAATACTGGCACTCGGATTTGCAAAGGATATTCAGCTCATAGTTACGGGGCTTATTGTTATCGTAGTTGTTTATGCGGATGTCATAGCACGCCGCAGGAAGAATTAAGGGAAGGAGCATAAAATGGCTGATGCGATTCTTACAATGGAAGAAATAGACAAGTCTTTCCCGGGCGTGCATGCATTGGATCATGTTCACTTTGATGTGAGATCAGGTGAAGTTCACGCCCTGATGGGAGAGAACGGGGCAGGAAAATCCACCCTTATGAAGGTGCTCACAGGCATCTATACAAAGGATTCAGGCACCATCACTTATGAGGGCAGGGAAGTACAGTTTAATAATACAAGAGAGGCTCAGGATGCGGGAATAGTTATCGTGCATCAGGAGCTGAACATGGTAGGCGATCTTACGGTTGCCCAGAATATTTTCATCGGACGGGAGTTTATGAAGGGCTTTGCCATCGATGACAAGAAGATGATCAATGAGTCCAGAAAGCTTTTTGATGAGCTCCATATCGATATCAATCCAAGAGACAAGATGAGTGATCTGACCGTAGGCAAACAGCAGATGTGTGAGATCGCAAAGGCTATATCACATCAGGCAAAGGTTATAATCTTTGACGAACCCTCCGCGGCTCTCACGGAAAAGGAGATCGAGGATCTTTTCGCCATCATAAGGGATCTGAGGGCCAAGGGGCTTGCGATAGTTTATATCTCCCATCGTATGGATGAGATAAAGGTGATAACGGACAGGGTTACCGTCATGAGAGACGGCGGATATGTCGGAACGCTTATCACCAAGGACTGTACCAAGGAAGACATCATCAATATGATGGTCGGACGTGTCATATATGAGGATCCGAAGACCGAAAGCAAGGTTCCCAAGGATGCGCCTGTCGTGCTTAAGGTGGAGCATCTTAATGCAGGGAGGATGGTACAGGATGTAAGCTTTGAGCTCAGGAAGGGTGAGATACTCGGATTCTCGGGGCTCATGGGAGCAGGCCGTACAGAAACCGCGAGAGCTCTTTTCGGGGCTGATCCGAAGACGAGCGGAGATATATACGTAAACGGAGAGAAGGTTACGATCAATTCCCCGCAGGATGCGGTTAAGCATGGTATAGGATATCTGTCGGAGGACAGGAAGCGTTTTGGTATAGTCGTCCAGAAGACTATCATAGAGAATTCCACTCTTGCATCCCTTGAGAATTATATGAGCGGAATCTTCATCAATAAAAGTGAGGAGAAGAAGATAACCGAACAGTATATCCAGGAGCTTGCAACAAAAACACCGAGTTCAGACCAGCTGGTCGTGAATCTGTCCGGAGGAAACCAGCAGAAGGTGGTCATAGCGAAGTGGCTGGTACGTAACTGCGATATCCTTATATTTGATGAGCCGACAAGAGGTATCGATGTCGGGGCAAAAAATGAGATATACAAGCTTATGAACAGGCTTGCGGCAGAGGGTAAATCCATCATCATGATCTCGTCCGAAATGACCGAGATCCTGCGTATGAGCGACAGGATCGTGATCATGTGCGAAGGAAAGAAGACCGGGGAGCTGGACATATCAGAGGCGACTCAGGAAAAGATCATGGACAAAGCGACTCGTGATATCGCGTAATTTGAGGGGGGAAGCATGACAAAGAAGAAATCAGTTTTATCGGATCAAAGGTTTATCGTACTTCTGGTCATTATAGCGTTGGTTGTTATATATATGATCTTCAGTCCGGAGTTCAGAAAGTATTCATCGGTTCTTTCGATGCTGGACTTCTCGTATTACGATGTGTTGATGGCTATCGGAGTGACATTTCCGCTTATCACAGCGGGCGTTGATCTTTCGATAGGAACCGGGATGGTCTGTTATGCGCTGGTAGCGGGCAGACTGATAAGAGATTTTAACTGCCCGGTCGTGGTGGCGATGCTCCTCTGCGTACTGTTCGGCATAATAGTGGGCTGCGCCAACGGAGTATTGATCGGAGTCATGGGGCTTCCGCCTTTCCTGGCAACCCTTTGTACCTGTATGATAACCAGGGGTATCAGTTCCATGGTGATGGCAACTCCCTGGCCTACGAATAAACAGCCCGGCGGATGGTTCCATTCTATTTTCAAGCTGACATTCGGTACGGGGAGAAATGCATTAAAGATCCCGATCGGATTCCTGATCGTAGTGATACTTGTACTTATCATGGAGTTTGTGCTCAATCATACGAAATTCGGAAGATATACGATAGCCATAGGCAGTAATAAAGAAGCAGTCACTCTTTCGGGAGTAAACGTTAAGTTCTTCCATGTAATGGCTTATGTGGTATGCGGTGCT
>CACZRA010000372.1 GCA_902783395.1 uncultured Lachnospiraceae bacterium | reverse complement strand
CTGATGGGGTGCGGATTCGATCTCGGATCTTATGATATCCGCAAGCGTGAGTCTGCCGGTTTCATGGTCAAGCTTATATACGCGCACATGATCCATTCCTACATCTGTGGCGCACAGGTATTTATTATCCCTTGTCATCTTTACACAGTCTATATGAGGCATGAAGTTTCTTTCACCTACCGAACCGAAGCCCTTGTGATAGATCTCTTCACATATCTTGCCGATGGAACCGTCCTTATTAAGTGAAAGTACAGTCACCTTGCCGTCATGGTATCCTGCCACAAACAGGAAACGGTCCTCATAATCGGTGGATATATAGCAGCCGCGCATGCCGTTGATACCGGATTTATTGAGGAAGGAAAGATTTCCGTCAGCTTCGATCCTGTAGGCATGTACTCCCTCATCGGTTATTGAATACAGGAATCCTCCTGCGTGAGCTACCGAAATATAGGATGGATTTGAGATCTCCACCTCGGATTTATAGCTTATGCGTCCCTTGACGGGATCGTAATCATATATCCATATCCCGTGCTTGTGATCCCTTGTATAGCCGGCAGCATAGACAACGTATTTTCCTTCCGTACCGGCAGGAGATGATGATTTTACGGCTGTTTGTTTCGGTTTTGATGCAGCCGGTTTTTTTCCGGCAGTTTTTTTTGAAGTTGCCATAAGCTATTCCTCTTTCAAAGCTTTTTTTATGATGTCCGTTCTGTCACAGGTATGGGCAAGCAGGGCGTCGGCGATGACAAGATATGCCATGGCTTCTACAACCACTACAGCCCTCGGGACTATGACCGGATCATGCCGCCCCTTTATCATTATGTCCCTCGGTTTTCCGTTTCTGTCCATTGTCTGCTGCAGCAGGGAAATGGATGCCGTAGGCTTTACGGCGCATCTGAAGACTATATCGGATCCGTCCGAAATGCCTCCGAGGATGCCGCCGGAATGGTTTGTCGCTTTTATTATGCTCCCGTCGGGTGCGGGGATGAAAGCGTCGTTATTATCTATACCGGAAGAAAAAGCTGCTTCAAAACCGTCACCGATCTCAAAGCCCTTTACCGCGCCGATGGACATGACCGCCTGGGCGAGCCTTGCATCGAGCTTATCGAATACGGGATCACCGAGTCCTGCCGGGACGCCTTTGATCACGCATTCAATGACACCTCCCGCAGAGTTGCCTTCCGAACGGAGAGCATTGATATGATCGGATGCCTTCCTGAAAGCTTCGTGATCCGGCATAAAGAGGCTGTTGGATTCGCCGGGATCATATCTGCCGATGCTTACCGGACCGATGGATCTGGTGTATGCCGTTGCTCTGATCCCGAACTCTTTAAGTAGCTTTGCGGCTACTGCGCCTGCAGCGACTCTCGCAGCCGTTTCGCGTCCTGAGGATCTTCCGCCTCCCCTGTAGTCCCTTATCCCGAATTTCTTATCGAAGGTATAGTCCGCATGTCCCGGTCTGTATATGTCCGCTATGTCACTGTAATCCTTCGAGTGCTGGTCTTTATTTCGTATCAGTATGGCGATCGGAGTGCCGGTTGTCGTGCCTTCAAAGACACCCGACAGTATCTCGCAGGCATCATCTTCATTCCTTGCGGTAGTAAATTCCGACTGTCCCGGCCTGCGGCGGAGCATGAACGGTTTAAGGTCATCCTCTGACAGTCCGATCCCTGCGGGACATCCGTCTATGACGGCTCCAAGGGCGTTACCGTGGGATTCGCCGAAGGTAGTCACTTTGAAATTATTGCCGAATGAAGATCCTGCCGCCATTTTATCTTATCCCTTTGACCATGATATAAGGTGTATTATATAATACATAAGATATTTTGGTCAAAACGGAGGTATGCATTTTATGGATATATTAAATTCGATCCTGCATGTTTTACTGATCGTGCTCATCTGTCTGCTTGTGGCATTTATTCTTGCCATAGTACTGACGGTGGTTTATGAGAACGGCAGGAAGAAAAAAGGGAAGAAACGGAAGGAGAATGCCATTTGGGAGGACAGGAAGAGGAATTTCTTCGGCATGCCCTGGAGCTTTACGAAGTATGCGCTGGACAATCAGAGGTTCTATCTTGAGAGGGGGCTCTTCAATACGAGATATGATGAGGTACGGCTTTACCGTATGACGGATGTGGTGCTTGAAAGGACTCTTTCACAGAAGATCTTCGGTCTTGGAAGTCTGAGGATAGATTCCTCAGACAAAAATCTCGGGAATTTCAACATAGTCAATATAAAGGACTCGGAGAAGGTCAAGGAGCTTTTTTCGCAGAAGATAGAGGAGCAGAGACGGGCCAACAGGGTATACACCAGGGAGAGCATCGGTGATCCGGATGAAGGTCATGAGGGCTTTGAAGACGATGATCTTGATGACGACAGGGCATAGTGTTTCCTGATGACAAGAGAGGAATTTAAAAAACTTACATCAGAAGGGCTCCTGCTTCTTGACGGGGCAACGGGGACCAACCTGCAGAAGAAAGGTCTTGAAAGCGGCGTATGTCCCGATCTCTGGATACTGGAGCATCCGGAGGTCATACAGGAGCTTCAGGGAGCTTATCTTGAGGCGGGGAGCAGGATACTGTATTCCCCGACTTTTTCATGCAACAGGATAAAGCTTGAGGAATTCGGGCTTTACGACAGGCTGCGGGAGATGAATGCTTCTCTTGTGAGCCTTTCAAAGAAGACCATAGAGGAATTTGCTTCCAGGCATCCTGAAAGACCGCCGTGCTATGTGGCGGGTAATGTCTCCATGACGGGGAAACAGCTGGAGCCTGTGGGCCTGATGAAGTTTGATGAGCTCATAGATATATATAAGGAGCAGATAAGCGCACTTGCTGAGGGCGGGGCTGATCTCATAGTCGTGGAGACCATGATGAGCCTTCAGGAGACAAGGGCCGCGGTAATAGCCTGCAGGGAGGTTTGCGACCTTCCGGTAATGGCCACGCTCACATTTGAGGCCGGCGGAACGACGCTCTACGGCACCGATCCCGTGACAGCCCTTATCACACTGCAGTCCCTGGGAGCCGATGCCTTCGGGGCAAACTGCTCGACGGGGCCTGACAGGATGGTACCCATAATAAAGAGCCTGGCTGAGATCTCAAAGATTCCGGTGATATGCAAGCCCAATGCCGGACTTCCCTCCCTTGACGAAGAGGGAAGGACAGTTTATGACCTTGATCCGGAGGGCTTTGGAGAAGGTATGGCGCAGATCATACGGGCAGGGGCTTCCATAGTCGGAGGATGCTGCGGCACGGCGCCTGAGTATATCAGGGCGATCCCTGCTGATATAAGTCCCCAAAATGACAGGCCGGATAATGACGGGAAAAGAATGCTCTCGTCCGAGCGCAGGCATCTTGTGTTCGGGCTCGACGGGAGATTCCTCATCATCGGTGAGAGGATAAATCCTACGGGAAAGAAGAAGCTGCAGGCTGAGCTTCGGGAAGGCTCCTTTGATATGGTCATTTCCTTCGCTGAGGAGCAGGATGACATGGGCGCGGACATCCTTGATATAAATATGGGCATGAGCGGGATTGACGAAAAGGAGATGATGCTTGAGGCCATTGATACGGTGACCCAGGTCACGACACTTCCCCTCTGCATTGATACCAGTTATCCCGAGGTCATGGAGGCGGCTCTGAGAAGATATCCCGGAAGGGCGCTGATCAACTCGATATCAGCCGAGTCAGACCGTACCGACAGGATGCTTGAGATCGCGAAGAAATACGGAGCCATGTTCATCCTTCTTCCCATAGGGGACGGCGGGCTGCCGAAGAGCCTTGAGGAAAAGAAAGAGAATATTGATACCGTGCTGAAGAAAGCCTTAGCCATGGGCTTCACCAAAGAGGACATCATAGTGGACGGCCTTGTCGGTACGGTGGGGGCGATCCCGCGTGCGGCAATAGATACCCTCGATACGATAGAGTACTGTCATTCACTGGGGCTTGCGACTACCTGCGGGCTTTCCAATATTTCCTTCGGGCTTCCTGAGAGATTAAACGTGAATATGGCTTTCCTTGCCATGGCGGTACGCTCACATCTTACGTCGGCGATCCTCAATCCCAATCAGGACGCGATGATAAGGATGGTGCTGTCATCAGATCTCCTGATGGCGCACCCTGAATCGGACATAAGATACATAGACCATATGAATGAGCACGCTGAGGAGTACGGGGCGCAGGCCGCGGCTGCAAAAGGGAGGGAAGATTCCGTAAAAAAAAAACAGCCCCTGAATAAGGAAGCCTCCGAAGACGGTGCGGAACCGGAGGATGAGGTATCAGGCATACGCAGCGCGGTGCTGAAGGGCAGGAAGGATGCGATACAGGAGATGACGGAACAGGCCCTCGCAAAGGGGATCCCTGCCGATGACATTCTTGACAACGCCCTTATTCCCGCCATAAATGATGTGGGGGAGCTTTTTGACAAGGGGAGGTACTTTCTTCCCCAGCTCATAGCATCCGCCGAGACCATGGAGCAGTCTATAAAGATCCTCGAGCCGTTTCTCGCTACAGGCGGAAGTGATGATAACGCTCCCGTAATAGTTATCGCCACCGTGGAGGGCGATATACACGATATTGGAAAAAACCTTGTGGTTCTGATGCTGAAAAATTACGGCTTCAGAGTTATAGATCTGGGAAAGAATGTTCCCAAGGAAGTCATAATAAAGACCGCGATCGGGGAAAAAGCTGATATAATAGGACTGTCGGCTCTTATGACCACGACGATGAACGAAATGAAAAATGTGGTAGCCTTCGGAAAAGAGCAGGGCTATAATGGGAAATTCATGGTGGGCGGAGCAGTGGTCACTGATGAATTCAGGCAGGAGATAGGAGCTGACGGCTATTCCGAGGATGCGTCGGAAGCTGTAAAGGTGGCAAAGCAGCTGCTTGGCCGCAGTTGATCGAAAAAAGCAGGAGGGAATATGACAGGATCGGAAGCAATGGCAAAATGCCTTGAGATGGAGAATGTCGAGGTTGTATACGGTTATCCGGGAGTGGCGATCACACACTTCTTTGACAGCCTCGGGAATACGGATATACGGCAGGTCCTCGTCCGTACCGAACAGAACGCGGGACACATGGCCTCGGGCTATGCGAGGACCATGGGTAAGGTTGGCGTCTGCGTTGTGACCTCAGGTCCCGGGGCTCTGAATCTTATAACGGGGATAGCCACGGCATATGCCGATTCCATACCCCTGGTTTGTATATCGGGACAGGTCGACTCGGATCTTATCGGCTCGGACGGCTTTCAGGAGGCCGATGTCACCGGGGCGACGGAGAGCATAGTGAAATACAGCTATCTCGTGAAAAACGTAAATGATATTCCGCGTATTTTCAAGGAGGCGTTTTATATCGCCAATTCCGGAAGGAGAGGACCCGTCCTTATCGATGTTCCGATCGATATCCAGAAGGCTGAGATAAAGAGCTTTGAGTATCCGGAAGAGGTTAATCTTCGTACCTACAAGCCTACGGTCAAAGGCCATATACAGCAGATAAAGAAAGCCATGTCGGAACTCAGGAAAGCGAAGAAGCCGGTGATCTGTACGGGAGGAGGGATATTCCTTTCAGGAGCAAAGAAAGAACTGAGAGCCTTCGTCGAGAAATACCGGATTCCGGTAGTACATACCATGATGGGCATAGGTGTGCTTTCCACAGACCATGAGCTAAATTTCGGCATGGTCGGAAATAACGGAGGTCTTGCGGCGAATAAAGCCATGCAGGAATGCGATATGCTGATCATGATAGGCGCACGTGTTGCAGACAGGGCTGTTGCGAATCCCGATACGATCCTTGATAACAAGGTCCTTGTCCATATCGATGTCGACCCTGCCGAGATAGGCAAGAATGTGGGACCTACGATACCCATAGTAGGGGACGCAAAGCATATTTTTGAGGATATGAAGGAGATAGAGCTTTCCATAGATACCTCAGCCTGGCTTGATCACCTGAGGGAATACAGGAAGCTTCCCAGTCCGCTGAAGTTTTCCGATAAAGCAGTGAATCCCGCCATATTCATAGGTCTTCTTTCACAGAATATGGAGGACAGATCCGTATATGTGGCGGATGTCGGCCAGAACCAGATCTGGTCATGCAGAAACGCGAATATAAAGGAGCACGGAAGATTCTTTACCTCCGGAGGCATGGGAACGATGGGTTACGCCATTCCGTGTGCGATCGGAGCCAAAATGGCTGATGCGACAAGGCAGGTTGTGGCGGTATGCGGTGACGGCGGCTTCCAGATGTCCATGATGGAATTTGCGACGATGATGGAAGAAAAGGTTGATATCAAGGTCGTGGTACTGCGCAATAATTATCTGGGACTCGTGAGAGAGTATCAGCATTACAGTCTGAACGACAGGTATGAGATGGTGCGGCTCGGTTCCTATCCGAAGCTTGATGATCTGGCAAGGGCCTATGACATCGCATACTACAGACTAGATAATATGAACGGGATAGATGAGAGGATACGGGAATTTCTGGACAATGAAGGCCCGGCGCTTATGGAAGTAACAGTAGATCCCACGGACACAGTAAGATAGGGATTCGAAAGAACCCTGTCCTTACACAGGAGGTTGCAGAATGAAGAAGATATATACGGTATCGGTTGAAAACAGATCCGGGGTACTTGCAAAGGTGGCAGGCCTTTTCGCAAGAAGGGGTTTCAATATCGATTCGCTCGCTGTCGGAGCGACAGATGACCCGAAGGTTTCCGTGATGACCATAGTATCATCCGGGGACGAGAGGACTCTTGAACAGATTGAAAAGCAGCTGAACAAAAAGCTTGATGTGATAAAGATAAAGACCTATGAGGAAAATGAGGCGGTATCGAGAGAGCTTATGCTGCTCAAGGTGAAGTACAATAAATCCAACCGTAAGGATATCATGGAGATAGTGGATGCCATGAAGGCTGAGATAGTTGATATGTCCGAAAACCAGATGCTCATACAGATCTGCGACAGACCTGAACGTACCGCCATGATGATCCGGCTTTTGTACCAGATATCCATAGTGGAGATAGCCCGTACAGGAACCCTGGCCCTGCCTAAATGTGATTAGATGAGCAGGGGGATCAGGCTTTACGGAATGAAATCAGAGACAGGGTGGGGAAACAGCTGAAGTGTCACGAAAGATCCTTATCATAGGAGCAGGACCGGCAGGACTGACTGCCGCTTATGAATTATTAAAGAACAAAGGGGACGATGAAGTCATCGTCTATGAAGAGACCGGTGATATAGGCGGGATATCGAAAACCGTGACCTATAAGGGGAACCGTATGGACATGGGAGGACACAGGTTTTTCTCAAAGGTTCCCGAAGTCAATAAATGGTGGAGCGAGATACTGCCTGTCCAGGGGGCAAAGCCCAGGGATGACCTTATCCTCGACAGACAGACCAGACTCTGTGAGGGAGGTCCCGATCCCGAAAAAAGCGATGAGGTCATGCTCATCAGACATCGTATATCGCGTATCCTTTTTATGGGGCGTTTTTTTGATTACCCTATATCCATGAAAATGGATACATTTAAGAATATGGGCTTTGTCAATACGGTCAAGGTCGGATTCTCATATCTTGGATCCGTATTTCACAAGCTTCCCGAGGATAATCTGGAAAACTTCTACATCAACCGTTTCGGACGCAGGCTTTATTCCATGTTTTTTGAGTATTACACGGAAAACCTTTGGGGACGTCATCCCAGGGAGATAGATGCGGCCTGGGGAGCGCAGAGAGTAAAGGGGCTTTCGATCACGGCTGTATTTAAGGATGTGTTTTCAAAGCTGTTTAATGTTAAGGGCAGGAAGGTGGAAACCTCGCTCATAGAGGAATTCAGTTATCCCAAGCTCGGCCCCGGCCAGCTCTGGGAGGTTACCGCCGAAAAGATAGAAAACATGGGCGGCAGCATCATTAAACATGCCTGTGTGAAAAGACTGAATAAAAACAGTGAGGGATATATTGATTCGCTGGTGTATGAAAAGGACGGGAAAGAGATATCCGAAGCCTGCGATATAGTGATCTCTTCCATGCCGCTCAAGGATCTTGCTTTGGGAATAAATGACATACCGGAGGATGCTGCACGTATAGCAGCCGGACTTCCCTACAGGGATTATATGACCGTTGGTGTTCTCGTGAAGAAGCTGAAGCTTAAGAACACGACGAAGATCAAAACCCTCGGAGATATCATCCCGGACTGCTGGATATACGTACAGGAGAGAAAGGTTAAGCTCGGCAGGATGCAGATATACAACAACTGGTCTCCCTATCTTGTAGAGGATCCGGAAAATACCGTATGGATCGGGCTTGAATATTTTGTTCAGGAAAACGATGAATTCTGGAACATGCCTGACAGTGATTTTGCGGATATGGCTGTAAAAGAGATGCTTGAGCTTGACCTTATCGACGGAAAAGAGGATGTGCTCGATGTTCACGTCGAGAGGGTGAAAAAAGCATATCCGGCATACTTTGATACTTATGATGATATTGACAGGCTTATAAGTTTTCTGGATTCCATCCCCAATCTGTACTGTGTCGGAAGGAACGGACAGCACCGTTACAATAATATGGATCATTCCATGTGCACTTCATTTGAGGCTGTAAAGAACATCCTTAACGGTACGGCGGACAAATCAAACATATGGAGTGTGAATACCGAAAAAGAATACCATGAAGGCGGCTCCGGTCAATGAGTATCGCCCGGATGAAAAAAACAGACCTGTTTCTTGTGATATCGCTTTCATTTACCGTTCTTTTCATGATTCTCCTTATTGTGACCAAAGGTGATGCGGCACGCTGGCTTGTCATGGAGAACAATTTTGATTATTCGTTTACCGATCATTTCCGGCATATTGCCTTTGTGTCTGACCGGGAGCATTTTTATTTTAATACCTACGATGCGACCTTTCCCGCTTTTGCCTACCTTCTGTATTATCTGCTGGTTCTCATAGACCCTCCGGAAGCTCCCTGGGATGTGAACGGATGGAGAGAGGCAAGGGATTATGGATTCAACCTTCTCGTTTATATCATGCTGACCATTCTTCTTGTGCTTGCATTTAAGCTGTTGATCGACAAATGCCTGCCCGGGGAGGGAGCTCTGAAGACAACGCTGCTTACGGCCGCCCTTGTTTTTTCTGCTCCGTTTATGGCAGGAGCGATAGAGAGAGGCAATATTTCATTTCTTACGGCTGTGATGGTGCTGGCGGCTCTTTATCTGAAGGACAGTGACAGCACGTTATGCAGGGAAGCAGCGCTCATCCTTATAGCAATGGCCTCGGGGCTGAAGCTGTATCCTGCTGTCGCCGGATTCATCTATGTGAAGGAGAAGAGGTGGAAGGAGGGGATAAGGCTTCTTATATACGGTCTGATCGTTTTCTTCGTACCCTTTGCCTTTGTCGGAGGCATACCGGCTCTTATACGTTACCTTAAGGTGCTGTTCTTCTTTGAGAATCAGGGCTACTGCAGCTGGACCAATATCAGGAATTTCCTTCTTTCCATATCTCAGGTTCTCGGTCTTTATGACAGATCGGCGTATTTCGTGAAATACTTCAGGATAGCCGAGAATCTCTATCTGATCCTGTGTCTGGCCTCTCTGTTCAAAACAGGTGAAAAATGGAAATACGCCCTTTATACGGCGGGAGCCATGACCCTTTATGTTCCGTACAGCTACAGATATGTATCGGTATATATGATCATTCCGCTCATAATGTACCTTATGGAAAAGCCGGAAAACCAGAAAACCGTGTACTGTATCCTCTTCGGATTAACCTTTACGATACCCTGCTACGGGTATTTTACGGGATGGAATGCCGATCTTTTCATTTTTCTTCCGATATATGTTATGATGCTGTATGCATTTATTGAGGAATGGATATTTGCAAAAAAAAACTGCCAGGATCCGAAAAGGATCGTATAAATATATGAAGAAGTAAATTATCCGCCAAGGAGGTAAGAGAAATGTCAGAGCTGGACAGGATCAACGGAAAGATTAGTGATGATATGCTTGAAGGAGTCAGCGGTGGACGTGTGGCACTTAACAGTACGGTTTATAATAAAAAAGAAGAAGTGAATCTCAATACCATGGAAAAGAAGGAAGGTGTTGACGGGAGGATAACTCTTCTTGATACGAAAAGCGGTAAGGGACGCCCGGGTGGGTCGTCCAGAGCATCTGTCTTAAACGATATACAGCATTGCTGATATCATAAGGAGGTATGGACCGAGCCGGATTTCTTACAAAAACACCGGTGCCACGGCTTATCGTTAAGCTTGCGATCCCGACGATCCTAAGCATGCTGGTTACCGGAATATACAATACGGCGGATACTTTCTTTGTCGGAAAGATATCCACTCAGGCTACGGCAGCAGTAGGGCTTGTATTTTCAGTCATGGCGATAATACAGGCCCTTGGTTTTTTCTGCGGTCACGGCTCCGGTAACTATCTGTCCAGACAGCTGGGAGCCGGAAATAATAAAGAGGCTGACGAGATGGCTTCGACAGGCTTTGCCATAGCCCTTATCATCGGCATTGCCGTTGCAGTCACGGGACTTATCCTGATAACGCCCCTTGCTTATCTGCTGGGTGCTTCATCCACTACTCTTAAAGATACTGTAGACTATATGCGTATCATTCTTTTGGGCGCTCCCTTCATGATCGGGCAGTTCGTTATAAACAATCAGCTCAGATTCCAGGGCAGCGCGATGTATGCCATGGCAGGGCTGATGTGCGGAGCGGTTGTAAACGTGGGACTCGATCCTCTTCTTATCCTTGTTTTTGACATGGGGGTTTCGGGAGCCGCGACAGCTACCGTGTGCGGACAGATGATCAGCTTCTTTGTGCTGCTTCTCGGCACCCGAAAAGGTGAAAATATAAGACTGTCCGTTAAAAACATCAGATTTGGGTGGCATTTTGCGGGTGAGATAATAAACGGCGGAGCCCCCTCACTTTTTCGTCAGGGACTTGCTGCCGTATCGACGCTTCTTCTGAATCATGCGGCAGGAGCGATAGGAGGAGATCCCGCGATCGCCGGAATGTCTATAGTGACACGGGTCATGATGCTCACGGCATCGGCCTTCATCGGTTTCGGACAGGGCTATCAGCCGGTATGTTCCTTTAATTACGGCGCGGGACTGTACAAAAGGGTTAAGGAGGGTTTTTTCTTCTGCCTTAAGTACGGGGCCATCTTTCTCTGTGCTGCGGCTGCGGTCTGTATCGTCTTTGCACCGCATATAATCGGATGGTTCAGGGATGATCCCGAGGTCATCGCCATAGGAACGGATGCGCTCAGATACCAGGCTGCGACACTTCCTCTTTTGTCACCTGTGATAATGACAAACATGATGCTGCAGTCTGCGGGAAAGGGAGTCAAGGCATCGGTCACGGCATCAGCAAGGAACGGGCTTTTCTTTATCCCGCTGATACTGGTGCTTCCGGGGCTTTTCGGCCTGCCCGGAGTGGAGGCTGCCCAGCCCGTTTCGGATGTTTTTTCCGTATGTCTTACGATCCCCCTTGCCTGGTCGGAACTGAAAAAAATGTGACAGGACCTCTCTGATTGACTTTTGCCCGGTTAATGGATATATTAATTTAGTTGCTTTATTCGATAGGTTTTTCTACGGAGGGGTTATGCAGAGCAAGGTTTTTCAGCTTCTTGTCGACAATACGTCGGGTGTGCTTTCAAGGATTTCGGGACTTTTCTCAAGAAGAGGATATAATATAGAAAGCATCACCGCGGGAACTACTTCGGATCCGAGATATACAAGGATAACCATAGTTGCCACCGGAGATGACGAGATCCTCGAACAGATAGAGAAGCAGGTGAGGAAGCTCACGGATGTACGCAGCATCAAAGAGCTCAGACCCGACAGTTCCGTTTACAGGGAGCTTGCCATGGTAAAGGTCGAGATAGATAATGCGGATCAGAGGGTGCAGGTGGCCTCGATCGTGGATATGTTCAGGGCAAAGGTCATAGATGTAGCCGATGAATCCCTGATAATCGAAATCGTCGGAAACACCCAGAAGGTAGATGCATTTATCAGGATGATGCAGGGATATAAAATCCTGGAGATCGCCCGTACAGGCATAGCGGGACTTACCAGAGGAAAGGACGAGGTGGTCGTCCTGTCGTAGGACTTATTATCCGTCTTAAGGCGGTGGATAAGGATAGATATTAAATAATTGATTAAAAGGAAAGGACATGGAAAACATGGAAAACGCTAATTACGAGAATCCGATCTTTTACCAGAATGATTGCAATCTTGCTCTTTTGCAGGATAAGACCATAGCAATAATCGGCTATGGCAGCCAGGGACATGCTCATGCGCTTAACCTCAAGGAATCAGGTTGCAATGTTATCATAGGGCTTTACGAAGGTTCAAAGAGCTGGAATAAGGCAGAGGAGCAGGGGCTTAAGGTCTTTACGCCTTCAGAGGCCGCAAAGAAGGCAGATATCATAATGATCCTTATAAATGATGAAAAGCAGGCTAAGCTCTACAGGGAAGATATAGAGCCCAATCTGGAGGCCGGCAATATGCTTATGTTTGCTCACGGCTTTAATATCAACTATAAGCTCATCGTACCGCCCAAGGATGTGGATGTCACCATGATAGCACCCAAGGCACCCGGTCATACGGTAAGGTCCGAGTATCAGGCCGGAAAGGGAACCCCCTGCCTTATCGCGGTATTTCAGGATTATACGGGCAAGGCAAAGGATATGGCTCTTGCATATGCTGCAGGCATAGGCGGAGCAAGGGCCGGAGTGCTCTGGACAACCTTCAAGACAGAGACCGAGACTGATCTTTTCGGCGAGCAGGCTGTACTCTGCGGCGGTATATGCAAGCTTATGCAGACTGGCTTTGAGGTGCTCACCGAGGCAGGCTACGATCCCAGGAACGCTTATTTTGAATGTATCCATGAGATGAAGCTCATAGTAGACCTTATCTATCAGTCAGGCTTTGCCGGCATGAGGTATTCGATCTCAAATACGGCTGAATACGGTGATTACACGACCGGTCCCAAGATCATTACAGAGGACACAAAGAAGGCCATGAAGAAGGTGCTTGCCGATATCCAGGACGGAACCTTTGCAAAGGACTTCCTGCTTGACATGAGTGAGGCCGGAGGACAGGTTCACTTCAACCAGATGAGACGTATAGCCTCCGAGCATCCCTCAGAGAAGGTAGGGACGGAGATAAGGAAGCTTTACAGCTGGTCGGATGAGGATAAGCTTATAAACAATTAAGCAAAACGCGTGTGAAGTACACATAACGATATAAACGCTGCCGAAGCCTACGGCAGCGTTTATATGTGGTTGTTACAATTCAGCGCATATCCGATACGCCGGATTGCAACATGTGGTTTACATATTATTTGTCAACTCTTGACGTATATGATAGAATGCTATAGATTATTGATTTTTATCGAAAAATCAATAATTTAAAGCTGAAGTATACCTTAATCTGTCATCGGGAGAGTTAATATTATGGGAATGACTATGTCGCAGAAGATACTGGCGGCCCATGCGGGACTGAGTGAAGTCAGGGCAGGCCAGCTCATAGAGGCGTCGCTGGATCTTGTCCTTGGAAATGATATCACTACTCCGGTAGCGATAAATGTCATGGGTGATTTTCAGAGCGATAAGGTATTTGACAGGGAAAAGATCGCTCTTGTCATGGATCATTTCGTACCCAATAAGGATATAAAGTCTGCAGAGAACTGCAAATGCTGCAGGGAATTTGCCGCAAAGCACGGGATAACCAATTACTTTGATGTCGGCAGAATGGGGATTGAGCATGCGCTTCTCCCGGAAGAGGGACTTACTGTAGCGGGAGACCTTATAATCGGAGCTGATTCCCATACCTGTACATACGGAGCCTTAGGCGCGTTTTCCACAGGAGTCGGCTCAACGGATATGGCAGCCGGTATGGCTACGGGCAGAGCATGGTTCAAGGTTCCGGAGGCAGTCAGATTCAATATCACCGGAGAAAAGAAAAGATTTGTTTCCGGAAAGGATCTTATCCTTCATATCATAGGCAAGATCGGAGTGGACGGTGCTCTCTACAGGTCCATGGAATTTACGGGGGACGGTATAAGCGGACTCAGTATCGATGACAGACTCACTGTAGCAAACATGGCGATAGAGGCGGGAGGAAAGAACGGTATCTTCCCGGTCGACGATATCACCGAGGAATATCTGAGGGAACACGGAAAAAGATCCTATAAGGTGTATGAAGCGGACAGTGACGCGGAATATGCCGAAGAATACACCATAGACCTGTCTGAGCTGAAGCCGACGGTGGCTTATCCTCATCTTCCTTCAAATACCAGAACCATAGATGAAGCCTCGGAGGACCATATAAAGGTTGACCAGGCAGTGATCGGAAGCTGCACAAACGGAAGAATATCGGATCTCCGGGCTGCTGCAGAGATACTTAAGGGTAAAAAGACTGCAGAGGGCGTAAGATGCATAGTGATCCCGGGAACCCAGAAGATTTATCTTCAGGCACTTGAGGAGGGACTTATCAGGACCTTTATAGAGGCCGGAGCGATAGTATCGACACCTACCTGCGGTCCCTGTCTCGGCGGATATATGGGGATACTTGCCGCAGGAGAAAAGTGCATATCTACGACAAACCGCAATTTCGTCGGCCGTATGGGGCATGTGGACTCGGAGATATATCTTTCAAGCCCCGCAGTTGCCGCAGCGTCAGCAGTAAAGGGATATATATCAGATCCCGCGGAGGTTATGTGATGGAAGCAAAGGGAAGAGTATTTAAATACGGAGACAATGTGG